>CBDUCU010000179.1:0-7432 GCA_965365725.1 uncultured bacterium
ATGGTCGCGGCGGGATGCTCGACGTTTATTTCGCCGCGCGCTATTTGCAGTTGAAAGAAGACGTGCCGGACGATGGGGAAGATCGTTCGACCGCCGCCACGCTTGCACGCCTACGCGAGCGCGGCGCGCTCAACGAAGAAGATTTCCGCGCGCTCGACAACGGATACAAGCTTCTGCGAAGACTCGATCATCTGCTGCGTCTTCTCGCCGGACGCTCCACACAATTGCCCTCCGTCAAAGACCATCCCGTCCTGCGCGACCTCGCGCATTTAACCGGCTATGCCGCGCCGGACGCTTTAACCGATGAACTGCTCACACAAATGTCGGCCGTCCGCAACGCTTACGAACGAATTACTACGCATGCGTGACGCGCGACGACTCAATTTTCTTAAGACGAAGATGTGCGTAGATACGTCTTGAGATTTTTGAAGAAGGAGAAGAGAAAAAAGATAGCGCCCAAACAGAAGAGCAGCCCGAACAGTCCAAAGAGCGCGCGCCCGAAGGCATTGTTAAGCGAGTCGGGAAGGAAGGGAATGCCGCCGCGTATTTCTTCGCCGAAGCTGGTCGCACCTGCGATCAGAACAAATGCGAACGTAGAAAAGACGACGGTTCCAGCCAGCGAATTTATCAACGCGTTCAGCTCGCGCGAGATTTTCGTCTTGAATAACTCTTTGAGAAACTGAAAACCGATGATGAAGGTCGTCACGCCAAACATAAGGATAAGCCAACGCTTGGGATAATCCTTTGAGGATGGCGGGATAAGCCAAAATGCTGCCAGAAGCGGCAGCGACATGACGACGCAAAGCACGCCGATCAGTGTGCCGCCTCTTCGCTGCCGTTGGTCGGACGTACTGGAAAAGAGAACGAGCCTGGGCATGAGTTGAAATTAACAAAAGGCTGCGCGCTATGGAAATCTGTTCAGGACGCAGGGGCGGAACAATTTTCCAAAAAGGAAGACGCAAAACGCCTGCTGCTTTATCTCTTCTCGTTTTTATAGACCACGCCTTCTTTCATCACAAAAAAGACGCGCTCGGTTTGTCGTATGTCGCGCGTCGGGTCGCCGGGCGCGGCGATAATGTCGGCGATCTTTCCCGCCTCGAGCGTGCCCAGACGGTCGCTGATTCCAAAGAGTTCGGCGTTAACCGAAGTGGCCGCCTTGAGCGCGTCGATGGGGCGCATGCCGAGCGCGACCATAAAACGAAACTCTTCGGCGTTGCGCCCGTGCGGATAGACTGCCGAGTCAGTCCCAAACGCGATGCGCACGCCCTTACGCACGGCCTTCTTAAACATCTCGTCGCGGCTGGCAAGAGCGGCGCGCGCCTTCGTTTCAACCTGCGGCGGAAAGTATGCGCCTTTTGTCAGTTTCTCGCGTAGCCCCTCGCCAGCCATCAATGTTGCGACGAGAAAAGTGCCGCGTGCTTTCATCATGTCGAGCGCCTCGTCGTCGAGAAAAGAGCCATGCTCGATTGAATCAATCCCGGCACGAATGGCGCGCTTTGCACCTTCCGCGCCGTGTGCGTGCGCCGCTGCACGACGACCGCGCGCGTGCGCTTCGTCAACCAGCGCGTTCAACTCTTCCTGCGTCAACTGCGGTGATTGCACGTCGTCGTTTAAGGAAAGCACGCCGCCCGTCGCGCACACCTTTATCACGTCGGCCCCGTCCTTGATGTTGCGACGCACGGCGGCGCGCACTGCGTCCGCACCGTTGGCAACCGATGCTTCAATGCCTGTGCTTCGGTCAAACACATCGGGCCTGTAGCCAACCGTCGGGTCGCAATGGCCGCCCGTCGCGCCGATGCCGCGCACTGAAACGATCATGCGTGGGCCTTCAATATTACGGTTGCGGATTGCGTTGCGAAGCCCCACGTCGACAAGATCGCCTGAGCCTAGATCACGCGCGGTCGTAAACCCAATCAACAGAGTCTTGCGTGTATAGACGCTTGCGTCGAGCGCCTGTTCGGCGGCGGATTTTTTGAGCGAATCTAGCTCGTCCTGCTTCCAATCGTCGCTCGCCTCGCCTGAAAGATGCGTGTGTGCATCCATAAAACCGGGCATCAGCGTCGCGTCGCCGAGGTCTATGACTTCCGCGCCCGCCGGGATTGTGACGCTTGCGCCCGCAGCCTGAATCCTTCCGCCCGAAACGACGACCACGCCGGGCGAGACGAGACGGTCGCTTCGTCCGTCAAACATGCGCGCGGCTTTGATGACGACGACTTTGTTCTTCTCGGTATTGCTTTGTGCAAAGACGAGCAGGTTTCCAAAAAGCAAAGCGAGCAACAGGACGCATGCACAGACAGCTTTCATCGATCTTTCTCCTGAAATTGATGAAAAGATAAAACAACACGAGCGAAGTGCAACGCGCTCTGAAGAAATCAAGCGTTTTGCATTTCTGCGCCGGTCTCTTCATGCCAGCAGCGCGTGCACCAACGACGACGCGCGGCGCGCTCGTCTAAGGCGACTTCAGCCGAAGCGGGCAGACGCTCGACGACCGCGCGTTCCTCTTCGGTCAATTCATACCAGACGCGCATTGAACCTTCGCGGCAACGCGGGCAGAGGTCGGTTGCCTGCCCGCTTTCCTCATAATCTCTGGAAACCATTGAACCCAACCCTCTGAGAAATTAAATTTGAGAAACGTGCTGTGAGCAATGTAATATCGCCCGCAAGCTTTAACACACTCCCCCAAGAAAAAGAAGGCTCTTGTCTATTATGACGCGAAAGACCGCCCGCGTTCTTCTGCTCGCCACACTCTCTGTCTTTATCTTCTCGCCGATACATGCACAGGAGCGCGCCGACCGGTTCGATTTTTACGCGCGCGGCCCCTTCCGTGAAAACGTCCCGCGCCCTCAATCAATTCTTCGTTACGACGTGGGAGATTTTCATACCAACTACGCGATGATGGAGCGCGTCATCCAGGCAATCGCGCAGGCCGCGCCCGACCGCGTGAGAGTCTTCGACATCGGGCTGACAAACGAATACCGCATGCAGCATGTCGTTGCGATAAGCGCACCGGAAAATATCGCACGGCTCGATGAGATCAAAGCAAACATGGCGCGCATCGCAGACCCGCGCCGTCTTTCGCAAGCGGAAGCGCAGGGCTTGATTGCAAACACGCCTGTTCTTCTCTGGATGCAATACACGATTCACGGCAACGAGTCGGCCTCGTTTGAAGCGATGATGCAGGTCGTCTATCAACTCGCCGCGTCAAACGAGCCTGCGACTTTAGACATACTCAAAAACAGCGTCGCTCTCATCAACGTCTGCGCCAACCCTGACGGACACGAACGCTTCGTCACCTGGTACAACTCAATCGGACAGGGCAATCCAGACCCTTCGGCGGCAGAGCACGACGAGCCCTGGTCTGTCTATGGCCGCGTCAACCGTTATCGCTTTGATTTGAACCGCGACAACGTTGCTGTCTCGCAAATCGAGACGCGCAACATGCAGCGAGCCTTTCTCGAATGGAATCCGCAGGTCGCCGTCGATCATCACGGCCAGCCTTCGCAATATTTTTTCCCGCCCGCCGCGCTCCCCGTCAACCCGAATTTGCCGCCCGAACAGACCGCGCGCTGGCTCACCGCCTTCGGGCGCGCAAACGCGCAACAGTTTGACCAGCGCAACTGGGATTTCTACGTCCGAGATATTTTTGATCTTTTCTATCCGGGCTACTGGGATTCCTGGCCCGGCTTGAACGGCGCAACTGGGATGACCTACGAGACCGACAGCGGCGGCTGGAAAGGACTGCGTTGGCGGCGCGACGACGACACAATCGTCACGATGCGCTCAGGCATCGCCAAACACTTCGTCGCTTCGATGACGACCATGCAAACGGCTGCCTCGAACCGCGAGGCTCGCGTCCGAGACTTTTATGAATTCAAACGCACGGCCATCGAAGAAGGTCGCAACGAACGAATGAAGAGGTTTGTGATTTTACCGGGCCGCGATCCGGGCCGCGCCGCCGAACTTGTAGAAAATCTTTTGCGCGCAGGCGTTGAAGTCCAACAGGCGAGTGCGCCTTTTCGCTCGACGCGCGCGCACGATTACAACGGCGCAAACTCGCCAGCCGCAACGAGAGATTTCCCGGCGGGCGCATACATCGTCGATCTCGCACAGCCGCAGAAGCGAATGGCAAAGGCTCTGCTTGAGCCTGATACGCCGCAGGACGAAAGCTTTCAGCGCGAACAGCTCGCACGTTTTGCGCGCAACGAGCGACGCGCACGCGGAGCAAACCGCGAAGGCTATGGCTTCTATGACATCACCGCTTGGTCTCTGCCGCACGTCTTTGGTGTGGAAGCTTATTGGACGGAAGATGCAACTACATTTAACGGCACTCCTCTCCTTCTGCCGAGCGATGCTATCAAGATTTCTGGGCGCAGGCTGGGCACGGCAGATGTGCCAGTCACTTTACTCAATGTGGGAGGAACAAATGGGCGCGCGCAGGTTGCATACATCATTCCATATCAATCGAACGGCGCGGCATCTTTGATCTATCGTTTGCTGCGTGAAGATTTCAAGCTCGCCGTCGCCACGCGTCCACTTAGTGCGGGCGGGCGCGATTGGCCGCGCGGCACGGTCGTCGCTCGCGTCTCGCGCAATGCCGAAAACCTGCATGAGCGCATCGCGCAGATTGCGCGCGAGACGGGCGTGCAAGTGACAGCCGTCAACACGGGTTTTACTGAGACGGGCGACGTAGCGGTCGGGTCTGAAACGGTCGTCTCTTTGCGCCGACCGAAAATTATCGTCGCGGCTGACGAGCCTGTCAGCGTAACAGGATACGGCGCGATGTGGTGGACGTTTGACCGCATGGGCGTTGATTTTACGCCGATGACTATTGCGGCAATCCGCAGCGCGCGGCTCGACGACTTTAACGTCATCATCCTGCCCGACGGCTCGCCCGGTCGTTATCTTTCGACCTTTGGCAAACCGGGAGTTGACCAACTTCGCGCGTGGGTACAGCGCGGCGGCACGCTCGTTCTCATCAAAGGCGCGGCGGTCTTTGGCGCGCTCAAGGATGTCAATCTCACCTCGTCGCGTCTTGTCGGAAGCGATGAAGACGAAGGCGGAGCAAAGAGCGACGCGGGCGGCGCAGCGCAAACGCAGGCCAGCCCAACGCCGTCGCCGGCAGAAGCGCAGGAGTCGGACCAAGTTGCGCGGCGTGGGCAGAGACAGCGTCAACCGGCGACGCAAACGCCCGAACAGCGAGAGATTGCAAACGAGCAGACAGAAAAGATGGAAGGCGCGCCGCCAGATCTGCCGCCCATTGCTTCGCCTTCAGCGAAACCGGGCCGCGTCCCCGAGGCCGTCCCCGGCGCAATCTTCCGCGCGACGCTTGACCGCACAACGCCGCTCACCTTCGGTTACGAAGACGCGACGCTTCCCGTGATGGTCGATTCGGGCTACTTCTTCCGCCCGTCAAAAGATGGAACAAACGCAGTCATCTTCGCAGACGAAACCAGCCGTCCACTTCGTCTCGCAGGCTTTATCTGGCCGACGACTGAAAATCTGCTTCGCGGCACGGCCTACGTCATCGACGAGCCGACCGGGCGCGGGCACGTCGTACTTTATGCGGAAGACCCAAACTTCCGCGCCATCTGGCGTTCGACGACGCGCCTGTTTTTTAACTCGTTTCTGTTTCAGCCGATTCTCTGAGACCATGTCAATGGTCAGTAGTCGGTTGTCCGTTGTTCTCGTTCGGGCAACTCGTCGCTGACAATCAAAGGCTCAGGCGACGGCAAAAAACAACGGACAACCGACAACCGACAACAAACATCATTTGCATTCGGGGGAAATAAAGTGTTTCAAGTCAAGGCGGCATTCAAAGAGCAATTCGACGTGAAGGCGAGCGCTGAAAGGGCGCGCGCCTTCTTTGGCGATCTGAAAAATCTGGTTGAGCTGATTCCGGGCGTAGAGCGCATCACATCAGAGGCGGGCGGCGTGGCGCGCTGGTTGATACGCGCGGACGTGCCCGTCATCGGATCGGTGAGACATGCGTTTGCGGTCGAACAATCGGCAAATGCGCCGAGCATCATCGAGTGGACTCCGGCGCGCGGCGAGAAGAAAAATTTCTTGCGCTACACGGCGACTTTTGAGGAGCGCGAAGGCGTGACGCGCGTGCGACTTGAACAGAGGGTCGAGTTGAGGCGTGAGGCAGCGCGCGAGCTTCATCCTCTGGCTTCGCTCGTCGGTGAAAGTCGGTTGAGTGCAGAACTGCAAAAACGTCTCGGCGAGATGATGCGCTCTTTTCTCGAACGTGCGCGTGCGACTTTGGAGAAGTAAGCAGAAGGGCAAAAAGGGGAAACGGCACAACTGGAAGCGGCTGAAAAAAGTGCTTCTTTTGTCAGCTTAAATGCCGGAAAATCTTTATTGAAAGTGCTTGTTCGAAACCTTTGCAACCGTCGTTTTGAGCTTCTGGTTTTTGAGCTTTAGAATACGCTTTATGCCAAACATCAAAATGTACACGACCGCTTGGTGCGGCGATTGTCGCAACGCAAAACGCTTCTTAAAAGAGCGCGGAGTAGAGTTCGAGGAGATCGACATCGAACAGCACGAAGGCGCAGCCGAGCGCGTGATGAGCTTGAACGACGGCAAGCGCAAAGTTCCCACCTTCGAGATTGACGGTCGCGCATTTAATCTCTCGCCTTATGACGAGCGAAAGTTAAAAGCCGAGCTGGGGTTGGAATGAACTACAAGACGAAACAGAAAAAAAGCTTGAAGCAGAGGGCGGCGCGCGTCGGAGGTTTTGCGCTCGCCAAGCGTCTGCTCAAACCGATTCCGGTCGTCGGCACAGCCGTCACGCTCGGGCTTGCGGGCTACGAAATGAGAAAGAAGGGCGTGCGCAACGGCGCGATGAGCGTCGGACTTGACCTTATTCCGGTCGTCGGCACGGCGAAGGCTGTGGTCGAGATTTTTACCGGCGACTTGATTCCGAATAAAAGAAGTAAAAGACGTAAATCGTAAATCGCAAATCGTGACGGATTGAGCCAGAGAGCGGCATGCTTGTCACTTCGATTGTTTAGAGGCGAGGGTTCTGGTTATGGACGCGCACTACATATTGAGCGATTACATAGACCGAGCAATGGCGCAAGCCGAGTATGACAAGCTGGAAGATAATTCTTTTGCCGGGCGTATCGCTTCGTGTAAAGGTGTCTTGGCTTTCGGCGCTACGTTGAAAGAATGCGGGGATGAATTGCGTTCCACGTTGGAAGATTGGATTCTGGTCGGCTTAAAGTTGAGCATCAGTTTATGGTCTATGACAATCATCGCCTTACGATTCGCTCAAACAAAGAATATTCTGTGCCACAGTTGCGGATGATGTTGCGCGAAGCGGAAGCGATCATCGGGCGGGAGATTACTGTCGATGAATGGGAATCTTTGTCCTAGAGTAATTTTCGTTTGACGTTATCCATCAAAAAGCATTTAGAGGCGGGCGCACGCA
>CBDUCU010000180.1:0-7425 GCA_965365725.1 uncultured bacterium
CAATGTAAACGCTATATACTGGAATCCCGGCGGCCTTGGTTTTCAGACGGAACGCCAGATTGCCCTTTCGTATTCCAAATGGCTTCCGCAATTCAATGCAGACCTTGATTACGGTTATGCCGATTACGACGCACGTCATCGCTTCGTCGGCAGCTTCAACTATGAAGTTCCGTTCTTTAATAAGGTCGAGAACGATTTCGCGCGCCATCTGCTCGGCGGCTTCTCCCTGACGGGAATCTTCAACGCGCGCACGGGCAACCCCTTCACGCTCGTTGATTGCACGAGCGGTTCAGGCGGCCTCTGCCACCGCTACATTCCGGGTAGTCCTGCTACCTTTACAGGCTCGGGCAACCCGCGCTCGGTCGGCGCAAACTCTTTTGCCTACCTCGACGTGCCGGCTGGCGTGATCTACACCAATCCGCTGGCAGGCAACGGCGTGCTGCCTCCGTTCCCGGCTCAGATGACCGAGCGCAACGCTTTTCGCGGCCCCGGTTTCTGGAACGTTGACATGGGGCTCTACAAACGAATCAGGTTCAGCGAGAAGTACAGCTTGCAGCTTCGCCTCGAAGCCTTCAACGTCTTCAACCACGCGAACCTGTTTATCGCGCCCGGCGGCGCGCTCGACGTAAGTCAGTTCCACCAGTTTGACGACGACGGCGACCTCATCAGCACGCAGCCCGGCTACGCTACGGCGCAGCGCGGCGTGTTCCCATCGGGGAACCTCGAACGCCGTAACGTGCAGCTTGCCGCCAAGTTCGTCTTCTAAACTCACCTGCGCTTTTTGCGGAAACTTTTCGGGGAGCCTTTCAGAAGGCTCCCCGATTTTTTTTCTGATCGGCCCAACTCTGAGTTTACCCTTCATCGTTTAGAAGCAGGTTTCGCGGCCCGTCTCCAAAAGGAAGGTTAGAATGATTTGCAAATCTTTCCAGAGGTGGATTTCCCGTTAGACGAATCAAAAGCAACAAGGCCGGCTCAAACTGTTTGAGCCGGCCTTGTTGCTTTGAGAAAGTTGGTTGTGATCTTTCGGTTTAGAACCTCGACTTGTATTCGCCGGAAACGATAAACGAGCGCACCATTTCGGCGGAGTGAAAGTCGCCGTTGTGGTTGTTGAGCTTTCCGAGCCAGAAGTTGAAGCCGTCCATATTGTTGTCGGGCGCGTCGTTAGGATTGCGGCGCAGGTAGCCGAAGTATTGCATCAACACGAAAGCAGAGTTTTTCTCCTTTGTGTTGAAGGCCGAGCTTTCGGCAATGGCGCGCAGCACGCTGGCGCGCGTCTGCGTGCCGTTGGTCAAACCGTCGATCAGAGCTTGACGATTCACATCACCCGGATTGATGCCGGCTGATGTGATGAGTGCATCGACGTAAGCAGTCGGCGACATGCTCGTCGGATATTTGGCGACGAAGTCTGAGCTATTGACCCAAGAGTTGGTGAAGCTCGTCTTGTTGGCGGCAAGCTTTTGTTCCCAGCCCGTATCCGGGCCGACGACTACGCCTGCGGCGACCTGACGCGTGCTCGGCATAAACGACTCGTAGCGCGGCAGAGCGTTAAAGCTCGCTTTGTGCAGACGATAGACGTAGTAGCCCGTCTCTTGAAATTCGATTGAGAGAAAGAACGCGCCGGAGGTGTTCGAGCGTTGGCCGTCGATGCAACGTGCGTTTGCGCCGCAACCGTTGATCTGGCCGAGCCAGAATTGAAAGCCCGATTGATCGGGAAAGCGCGAGAGAAAATCGACGTACTGCTGCTGGACGAAAAAGTCTGCATCGTCGATTGTAATCGGCACGTTGGTGCCGGGGCGCAGCCGCAAGGGCTTGACGCGCGTGTTGCCGTACATCAATTCAGACGGCAGGTTGTTGCCGTTCTCTGAGACGATTCTCAAAGTCGGCGCGCCTTGACTCTGTCCGAGCACGCTCGTGGACGAAAGGGCTGCGACTAAAAACGCAAAGAAAAGTTTACGCATCACGTTGCTCCAACAAAACAGTTGTGATCGGTGGGATAAAGAGACTTTTGTCGCCCGCAAGTTCTCGGCGAGATTTTCGGGCTGTGCTCTTTGCTTACGGGAGCGGGGCTGCCCCTCTTCGGTCACGACCAAGCGACAGTGTAGAGAGCGACCCCGCCTTTGTCAATCATCTGTCCGCCTTGGACTTGACGACCTGCGCGCTCTCATTTCAGAGACAAACTCAAACGACTTTTGCCGTTGCGTTTGACGCGCCATGCAGTATGAAAGTTGGCTTATTTTTCGACCTTTTGATAAGGAAACACAGGACGGACGCGGATGAGCAAGGAATGAAAGCGGCTCAAATCCGTGCTGATTCCTATTCAACGCACAACAAACGCGTGTCGAAGCGTTGGCGAGCCGAGGTCTTCAAACCAGGAGAGATGCTCTGCGACCATGTCGAATTCAAGGAGGTAACGACCCGGCTCTGCGGGCGCACGCAAAGCCAGCTCAATCTCAACCGTCTCACCCGGTTCGATGTCGCGCGGCAAAACTGCTCCGGCGAAATATGGAAAAACATCCTCTTCGTTTGCGCCGCTAATCAAATGCGCGGTCAGACGCACGGCCCCGCGCGCCGTTTCTGCTTCTCCTGCGGCGAGCCAGCGCGCGAATCCAGTGTTTTCCACCCGCGCGCGAAAACGCAGCTCCTCCAAAGCCTTTGCTTCGACGGGCGCGTCGATGAGCGTAATCGAGGCGGAGAGAAAATTGAGCGTGCGGCTGTCCGGGTAAGGCGCGTGCTTGCGGCAGACAAGGATGGCGCGGTCTGAAAGCTCCGCCGGATGAACCGTAACCTCGTCGAAACCGACGTTTGCAAGCAGCGCGCGCAGCGCTTCAGGCGACGGCAGAAACCAGTTGTAGATGGCCTCTTTCATCCCCGGCTCATTCTCGACGTAAGCGAGTGGGTGAAGCGTCGGACGCAAGCCGCCGACCGCGTGGTCAAAAGAGCCGGGCGAACGTTCGGGCGGAAAGATGGCCGTCTCGATGATGAGCAGCTCACGCGTCACCTGAAAAAGTTTTTCGAGCGCGAGGACGAGGTGCTTGAGGTGATAGACGAGTCCGAGCGCGAGCGTTACGTCAAACTGTCCCAACGCACGCGCATCCAAATCATAGACCGACATCTTCTCAAATTCGACCCCTTCCGCATTGAGCGCGCGTGCGCAGAAGCGCGCCTGCCGGATGAGATGGCGTTGCGCATCAACTCCTAAGACGCGCGCTGCACCGCGTCTTCTGGCTTCAAACGAATAGAAGCCCGCGTTGCAGCCTACGTCGAGCAGTGTCTTGCCGCGCAGGTCTGCGTCGAGGTGCGGGCGCACAAACTCCCAAGTCGGGCGCGGATGCTCGACCGGCTCGCCGACCGCCGTCTCGGTCTTGGTCTTGATGCCTTCTGGCAGCTCGATACAGTGAAACCAGGGCGAGAGCTTTTCGATGCCGTTTAAGATTTCTGCGCGCGTCATCATATAACTTTGAAGTCGAAGACAAGCGGCTCTGATCCGGTCTGCTCGAACCAGCAGACGTGCTGCGCCACCATGTCGATCCTGAGTTGATAGTTGCCGGGAATGACCGGCGTGCGAAAGTTGATAGAAACACGCGCGCTTTCATCGGGCGCAAGCGGGCGCGGAAGCGGCGGCTCGCCGTGTCGTTCGATGACGACGTTGCCATCTGAATCGATAATCTTCAAACCGATCATACAAGCCCCTTTGCGCCGTGCCGGGCCTGTCAACCAGAGCGTATCGCCTGTGTTCTCGATTGTCAGAGGAAGGTTCACATTTGCGGCGGGCGCAAGACGGCGCGGCGTTTCTCCATCGATTGTGATGCGCGCGTGAAGATTGCGCGGCGCGCGGCTGTCGGGCACGTTCTCGGCAGATGAGACGGAGCGCACGACCTTTTTACAGAGAAGATAGTTTACATCGTCAGGGACAAACTCGACGCGCGTGCCTTCGACCGTCTCTCGATCGAAAAGACCGTTGACGCTGATGTAATCGCCGACGATGCGGAAGCCGTGTTTGATGAGAAGCTCGCGCAAATAATCGGAGTCGAAGGGCGACTCCAAAGTTTCGTAGTGTCGCATCACGTCGGTCAGCTCAATCTCGGTCGCAGAGCCTTCGTCGGGTTTTCCGCCTTCGAGAATAAAGAGCAGCCCGCCATAATCGACCATCGCAGAGAGATGACGAAAGACGGCGTGCTCGTCTTCAAAATGATGAAGCGAGTCGTAGCAGACGACCGCATCAAAAGTCTCTGCGAGCGGCGCGCGTTCGACATCGTGGACGAGAAAGCGCGTAAGCAAAGGCGTTTCGTGGTCAACGTCGTAAGGCACGCAGGCCGTGCGCTGTTGTGCGATCTCGATGAGTTCAGGGCTGATGTCAATTCCCGTTACTTCATAGCCGAGACGCGCGAAATATTCCGAGAGCCAGCCCGAGCCGCAGCCCACGTCGAGGAGGCGACGACCGGCGGGAAGCGCAAGCGCCGAAGCGACGTTTGCAAAGTCGCTGAAGTGTCGATGCGTCTCTTGATCCATCCCGTCGCCGGTGTGTTTGGGCGGCTTGTTGGCGAGATTGTAGAAGGGCTTTGTATAGAGATAATGATGCCGTTCCGCATCGAGTTTTTGCGGATACTCGATTGCCGCGCGTTTGTAATCCACGCCTTCGATTTTTTGCAAACGTCCCGACTTGGAATTTTGCGCAGCGCTTTCCTCCGAAGCGTCGCCATGTTGCGTCTGAGCGATGTCTTCATCGACGTTTGCGCGTAGCTCTGCAAAAGCGTGGTTTCCATTTCCTGAAGACAGATCTGTTTGCTCGACGTTATTCTCCGGCGCGGTTTCAACTGCGGAAGCGTGCGGGGCTGAATCTTTCGCCGCCGCGAAAAATGGCGCGGGTGCAAGCGCGGCAACTTCAGTCGCAACCGAGTGGAAAAACTTTTCATCCTCGTCCGTCTTTGCGCCGAGGTATGCGACTTCTGCGGAAACGCCTGCGACAAATTGACGGCGCGTACGATTGGCGACAGCATCGCTGATAAATGAAAGGTATTTCGCTGCGCTCTGTTCGATGCGATGCTCTGCCAGCACATACTTTCTTGCGTTCTCGCCGATGCGCCGACGCAGGCGCGCGTCTTCGATGAGCCGGCGCAAAAAGGCTCGCAGCTCAGCGTCGAGACATTCGTCTGCATCGACTTTGACGACCGCCGCATCTGGCAGCTCCGAGAACCAGCCGACGTTTGTCACGACCGACGCAACGCCCGCCGCCATGATGCGACACAAGCTTCCCGACGCTTCGCCCGACGAGCGGCTGCGCAAATTGACGGCCAGATCGGTCTCCGCAATTTTGCGCTCAAACTCTTCCAAAGAGACGTGGCCCGTAATCGTCACGCGATCCGCCAGATTCAACTCGCGGACAAGCGCGCGCACGTCAAAGTATGGGTTCGGCGCGCCGACGAGCGTGTAGTGAAAATCCAATTCGCGCATCGAAGCAAGCGCGGCGAGCACGCGATCCAAACCCTTGTCGGGCGTTATCAATCCAAACGATGCGAGTCGGACTTTCTCGTCTCCTGCCGTCCGCTGTGCCTTTATTTCCCCTGCGGCGGCCTGCGCCGTGATGTGATGGTTTATGTGTGCGACCGGCACGCCCGGCGCAATCTCTCGAAAGCGCTCGGCGGCGCGACGCGAATGCGTGATGAGGGCTTCTGCCGCGCGCGCAAGACGCGTATTAAGTGGATAAGAGAGCGGAAGCGACGTATGAGCGGGAAGTCCTCCGTGTTGAAACGCCGTTGCCGAAAGCGTGCGCTCGCGCGCTCCGTGCTCGGCCTCGACTTCGTCGAGATAAATGTTTAGGTCGCCGCGCTCGATCGCCATGCCGCGAAAAAAGTCCATGAGCGCAAAGTCGTGAAAGACGATGATGCCTCTATGCCTGACGGCAGTTTCGTAGATGCCCGTGTGATAACGATGATCGTTGCCGAGATGATAGAGAGCCGCGTCGTAATTATCGAGCAGGTCGAGATGCGCGGGCGTGCGTCTGTAATCGTAAATGCGGAAACGCTCGCGCAGAGTTTGATTGGAAGGCTCGAAGCCATCGACGAAAAGATCAATCTCCGCGCCCGCGTCGGCAAGATGCGGCAAAAGCTCCTCGCTGTAATCGGCGATTCCTGAAGGCTGCGGGTTGAGCGGGCTAAAGTAGGCGAGTCTCATAAGAAACGTAAATCGTGAATCGTCGACGGTGAATCGAGATTGAATAGCTTTGATGTGAATGGTGCGAATGTAAATCTGGTAATGCTTGAGAGAATCGATTCACGATTCATGACTTATGACCTGTGTTGCGGGCTTCCGGCAATCGTCTTTGCGAAAACAAAAAAGATGCGGCAAGACAACCGTCAAGCGAGCCTGCGATTGTCATTCGTGCGACGAAGCCGCAACGACAAACTTCAGCAGCGTAAAAGCATCGCCCTGCGCCGCTTGCGTGTGCAGCAGTCGTCATCTTAACGCGCATGGGAGGCCGGGCGCATCGACGCTTTCTTCGTCGGCGCGCGCCGTGCCTCTCGCTAGCTTTTTTGTTATTCGACCTTGACCTTGAGCTTGAGCGTCTCCGAGCCTTTCTCTTTGAAGAACGCGACCTGTTCCTGCACCATGTCGAGTTCGAGAATGTATTCGCCCGGTTGTTTTGGCGCGGTGACGGCAATCGGCAGCTCGATCTCGCCGCCCGGCGGGACTTCTGACATCGCGCCGTAGCGACCGTCCATATTCGTTACCAGCGAGCCGTCGGGCTTGAGCCAGTTGTTTGCAATCGCCACGACGTATTTATTGCCCTCCACGCCGGGAGGCTGCGTCGTCCATGCCACGTCGCTGAGGTTTTTGATCTTGGCCCTGAGGTCGAGCTTTTGCCCGGCGCGCATACGCGTCGGCGGATCGGCTACGGTGATCTGCGCGCGAAAGGCGTTGTCGGGAAGCGGCCCGGCGGGTTTGGCCGGCGCTGCCGCGCCCGAAGATGCTGCGCCGCCCGTCTCCGGCGCGTCTCCACCGCACCCGGCTGCGAAAGCAAGCGCGCAGATCAGCGCGAGCCCGCAAATAAATCTCTGTGAGTTCATGCGTCCATTGTCTCCTGAAAATTAAACTGAGATGTTGACTGTCGTTATCAAGCGAAGCGAAAGAAAGCTTTCCGCAATATTTGATTGAAGAAGGCGTATCAGCATTATTTGACGCGCACTCTGAGTCTGAGTGGATCAGAACCTCGCTCACGAAAGAATGCAACCTGCTCCTGTACCATATCGAATTCGAGAATGTATTCGCCGGGCTGTTCGGGCGCTTTGACTTCAATAACAAATTCCTGCTCGTCGCGGGGCGCAAGGTCTGCCGGAAGCACTGCGCGCGCATCCATGTCGTTAACGACGCGCAAGCCCTCTCTATCGAGCCATCGATTTGCACGTGTGATGCGCAAGGCCCATTCGC
>CBDUCU010000181.1:0-7410 GCA_965365725.1 uncultured bacterium
ACGTCAATTCTTCCGAGAGCGGCAAACCGCTCTCTGTAACGATGCCTAGCCGCTCGCCGTCCGCATCGTGCGCAAAACCTATGTCGGCGCGACCCGCCTTAACGACGGCGCGCAACTGCGCCATCGTCTCCAGACGAGGCTCAGGATTGTGCGGGAAAGGTGCAGACGGGTCGTCGTTGACGGCTAAGACTTCGCAGCCCAATTCTTCAAGCCAGCGCGGGATGAGATACGAGCATGCGCCGTTGCAGCAATCGACCGCCACGCGCAGCCGCCGCGCGCGAATCGCTTCCACGTCAAATGCGTTTTTAAGAACCTCGATGTGATGCTCGATTGCGTCGCGGCTCTCGACGCCTGTTTTGATCTTGTCCCAGACGGCTTTTGCAAACTCGCCCTGATGATAAATGTCGAGCAGCTCTTCGCCCTGCATCTGGTTGAAATAGAGTCCGTCGCCGCGCACAAACTTGAGCGCGTTCCATTGCGAAGGATTGTGTCCGGCTGTGACGGCGATGCCGCCGTCGGCTTCGAGCCAGCGGATGGCAAGCTGCATGCTCGGCGTCGGGCACACGCCGAGATCGACGACTTCACAACCGGCGGCGAGAAGCCCCGTCGTCACCGCCGAGCGAGCCATCGGCCCGGAGGGTCGCGTATCACGGCAGACGAGCACGCGCCCGCCGTCAAGGTATGTCCCGAAGGCCTGAGCGAATCCGACAATCAGCTCAGGCGTAAACGCCTCGCCGACTACGCCGCGCACGCCCGTCACGCCGATCTTGAGTGGTTTCATAGACGAAAAATTTTATCCTGACTCGAAAGCGGAACTTAATTTTTAAGCCGCACCCGGCGCAATCTGAGAATCTCGTTTGCCCTTGCCGCGCCCTTCACGAATGAGTAAGAGGACAAGCGTCATCCCGACAAGCGGGATCAAGCTGGCGGCAATCAGAATCGGCTCGAACGAATAGCGGTCCGAAACATAACCGATGAGATAGGTCGAGATGATCGTGCCGATGCCCGCGCCCGTGCCGCTCATCCCGCTGACGGTTGCAACCGAGCTGCTTCTGTATAAATCAGACGGCAGGACAAGCGCCATCGTCGAAAACGAAGCGTAAGCAAATGTCGAGACGGCGAAGAGGCCCGCGAGCGCAAATAAATTTGAAGTAAAGACGGTCGGGACAAGCAGCGCCATGCCGATGCCGCCAAAGACGACGACCGCCTTGCGCGCGCGCACGACCGGCCACCCGCGCCGGATCAAAAAGCTCGACATCCCGCCGCCGAAAAAGTTGCCGAGGTCTGCGGCGACAAACGGAATCCAGAAGGCGATCAAACCTTCTTCAAGCTTGATGCCTTTAGCGACAAGATAGATTGCAAACCAATCCGTGATAAAGAACCAGACCGGGTCGGTCAGTGTGCGCGCGGCAATCACGCCCCACGTGTTGGGTTGTCGAAGCAATTCACCCCACGTCTGTTGTCCCTTATCGCCCTGGCCCGGCGCTGCGCTCGCTTCTTCAATCTCCTCTTCGCGTCTATCGGCAAGAATCATCTCTCGTTCGCTCTCGCCAAGACGCGGATGCTCTTCGGGCGGGTAGTAGAGCAGCCGCCATACGATGAGCCACACAAAGCCGAGCATGCCTGTAATGATGAAGGCGGGCCGCCAGCCTCCAAAATACGAGTAGAGACCGAGGACGAGAAACGGTGCGATAGCGCCGCCGATTGACGAGCCGCTGTCAAAGAGCGCGACGGCCCACCCGCGCTCGCGCTTGGGAAACCATTCGGAGACGGCCTTTGTCGCCGCCGGCCAGTTGGCCGATTCACCCGCGCCGAGCAGGAAGCGGAAGAAAGCGAAACTGCGCAGCCCCGTTGCAAGCGAGGTGAGCATGGCCGCCACCGAATAGAAGGCGACCGTGATTGTCAGACCGCGACGCGTGCCGATGCGGTCGATGATGCGTCCCGAAACTGTCTGGCCGATGGAATAAGCGACGCGAAACGCGATGATGATGAGCGCAAACTGCTCGTTGCTCCAGGTGTATTCCTGCTTTAAGTATGGGGCGAGGACCGAGAGCGTCTGCCGGTCGATGTAGTTGATGACGGTCGAGGCAAAGAGCAGGCCGCCGATCCACCAGCGCAGGTGCTTGAGCGGTTTGCGTCCGACGACTGTCGCACCTTGAGAGCTTGTCATTTGTGAGCGCGTCCTTCGGTTTAATTCAAATACATCGTCTTCTAATGATTGTGTGCGACAGACAAAGAGTAGGAAAGCCCGAAGCTTTCCTACTCGGCATCCTTTAACTCTGCGATAAAGCGTTCGCAGCGCGCCAGGTCTGCGAGAGTTTTTATGCCCTGTTCTTCTCGACCGTCGGCAAAAGGACAAGCCAGCACGCCCGTCTCGCGCGCCGCAAAGTAGTTGATCATCTCGTTAGGGAAACCTAATTCTCCGCCGCGTCGCTCGTAGCGTCCGTCAGATTCACGCCAGAATCTTTTTCTTAGATCAAGCAGCGCATCGAACATCGAACGGTTGTTGAGCACAAAGAGTCCGATGTTGGTCTCGCCAAAATCCGGGCGCGAGGCCGCTTCCAGATGCGTCTCACGCGACGCAAGAATACGACCGCTCTCATCGCGCTCGACCGGCGCATAAGGGTTCTCTTTGAGCGCTGTGGGCAGAACCACCTCGTACTCGTCAAAGAGCGAGGCGAGCTTGAGCGCGCGTCTGATTGTGCGCTCTCTAATGACCGGCTGCGTGCTCCAGACGACGAGCGCGCGACCGTTAAAATTTTTCATCAGCGCGTGAGCCTGCCAGAGCGCGTCGCCCGTGCCACGGGCTTCGGGTTGTAAGACAAAATGTGCCTCTTCACCTCTGAGCGCCTCGCGTACCTGCGCTTCCGTCTCCGGCGAAACGATGACGACGGGCGGACGCGCGCCGTCGCAACCTGCACGGATGCTGCGAAACACGCGAAGGATTGCGGGCACGCCGCCAATAGGCGCGACCGGCTTGGGCACATCGAGCCCGGATTCGCGCGCCCGCGAACCCTTTCCGGCGGCGACAATCACCGGCCACACCTCGCGCGCCTCCGCATCCGTCTCGACATTATCCAAAATCTCTACGATGCGGCTTCGCTCGCTCGCTGCTTCTCGTCCACGCGCGCAAAACTCTTTGACGCTTGCACGCCACACCGAATCCAGATTCAACTGCGCGAGGCCGTCGCCCGGAGTCGAAATCATCAAAGAGCCTTCGCGTGCCGCGTCGCGTCCTCTCGGCGCGTAATATTCTGCTTTGACGCGCTCGACGAGGGCCGCAAGGTTCTCCTCAGTCGTCAGCGCGAGAATGTTTCCGCCAAACCCGCCGCCCATCAAACGCGCGCCAAAGACTTGAAAGTCGGAAAGAATGATCTCGATTAGTTTCTCAACCTCCGGCGTGCTTACGCCGTAGAGGTCTCGAAGGCTTGCATGAGACTCTTTGAGAAGCGCGCCGAGACGCAAAGCCGTGTCGGGGTCG
Source organism: uncultured bacterium (assembly GCA_965365725.1). Taxonomy (GTDB): domain Bacteria; phylum Acidobacteriota; class Blastocatellia; order Pyrinomonadales; family Pyrinomonadaceae; genus DASQDT01. The sequence goes on from CBDUCU010000181.1 coordinate 3,482, forward strand.
TCGTTCTCTATAGCGACGCTTTTATCCGGCGACGGATTGAGAATCTCTTCCGCCGCCGCGACGCGTCGAATCTCGCCGAGATGATGAAAGGCGTAAGCGCGCACGCGCAGCGGTCGCTCGCGCCGCTCGCTGACGAGGGCCGGGAAAGCGTTCTCGCATTGACGGTAGGTCTCTGGATAGTCTCGCTCGATCTCGCCAAGCGTAATCGTCTCGGGCAGCTCTGCAAGCAGCGATTCGATCTCCTCAGACGCGCGTGCGGCCCCTAAAACCAACGCTTCGACAGCGTTGCTCCATGCTGTATGTCGCTGCGGGTCGGAATGTTTCCAGCCATCGATAATGGCCGGTATCAAAAGACGCGAGACGGCGGCGCGCTCGTTATATTCGAGCATTATCTCGCGCCCCTTGTCCGCCGGGTGCGAGAAGAAGGTTGCCCAGACCAGTCGCGCACTCGGCAACGGAAGAAGACGCGTGCTCCTTCCGCGATACGCGATGAGCACCGCATGCGAGCGTCTGGCGAGACAGATTGTCAGATGATCCATCGAGCCGCCGCGCGTCCCGATAAACCATTCGGCCTTTGAAGAATCGATGGCCAGCTCGCCGGGCACAAATGCGAGGTTGTTGACCTTGCGGACGGCTGCGCCTGCAAGCACGACGAGAGCCGATGAAGACGACGCGCCGCCCTTTGGCGGGATGCTCGAATCGACGATGAAGTCAAACCCGCGCACCGCCTGTGTGTCGAACTTGAAGCGCGCAAAGAAGCACGAGCCTTTTACATAGCTGCCCCAATGCGCTGCGGGCGGCGCGGCGTTATAGAGAAAGTTGAGCCACTCGTTTTCGTAATCCTGTGCGTTGTCGCCGGCACGGCACTCGTCAAGAGAGAAATCAAATGGAGCGTAATCCGCATGCGTCGAAGCGCCGCGCACGCGCTCTGCCGCCGCAGCGCTGTAGAGCATCAGCATGTCGTGCTCGCGGCTGCCGAAGGGCAACGAGTAGGTCGGCAGATATGAAACGTAATCGACGTGCTCGCCGAGGATGTTGATCCGCGCCGGAGCGCGTAGCAGTTGGACGGGGCCGTCGCCGTAGAGTTCGAGGAATTTTGTGCAGAGCCTGTCGAGCCTGTCGAGATGTCTTTTGAGCGTGTGCAGATTGTCGCCGTAAATTTCCGCGAGCAGGCGACAAAGCTGATGCGAGGGTTGCGCCGCATCCGGAGACGGGCCGAAGAGTTCTGCAAGCGCTGGCGGGGAAGACGAGTCAGAGGGGTTTTGCCGCAGCAACGCATTCTGCTCGCGCATGAGCGCGAGCACACCGGAGGCAAGTCGTTGTAAACTAGATGCTAACAAGCTTCACACAAATGAGAGTTATATTGCGAGTTCGAAAGACAAATTTTATTGGTCGGGGGTTTTTACGCGTGATGGTCAGGTTTGTTTAAGACGCTGACTAAGACCGTCTAAGTTGACAATTCCGTGTCTCAAACAATCCCTTGAGCAGACGCGAGTTTGTGCTTATACCATCAGTCGTCGCCTATTGCCAAGACTCACAGATGTCTTGCGACAATCTTTGAAATAGTGCTATATAGTCTTCCCCCGGCGTGCTTGGCGCTTTTCCTGTTTGTGTTTCCCTAGTTAAAGAATTTTTGTTAACCCTCAAAGTCGGCAGAGCTTCGTCCTGGTTGCCAAAGAAGGGTTTGTCAGCGTGCAAGACAAACCCTTCTTTGAGACGGTGAAGAATCTTGTGTTGCATGCATCATCGGCGCAAACGTGATGCGGCAAAGACGATGATTGAGTCTAATAAGATTGAGATTCGATTGATGACCGACGAGGATGTCGGCGCGGCTTTGAGGCTTAAAGAAATCGCCGGCTGGAATCAGACACAGGTCGATTGGCTGAGACTTTTAAAGCTCGAACCGCACGGGTGTTTCGTCGCCTTGATTGACGGCAAAATTGTAGCCACAACGACGACCATCACTTACGCGAAGGCGTTAGCGTGGATTGGCATGGTGCTGGTCGATCCGAAATACAGGCGCAGAGGCATCGCCACTCAAATCGTTCGTGCGGCGCTCGAGAGGCTTCACGACAAAGAATCGGCCACAGTTAAATTGGATGCAACGCCGCAAGGCTTAGCTGTGTACGAAGCGCTGGGCTTTGAAACCGAACTCGTGATTGAGCGTTGGATGGGCGCGGCCAATCAAGCGTTGGAGTCGGACTGTTTAGCAATGGCCGCCACAGATTTCAGCGAAGTGTGCGAGCTCGACCGGCGCGCGTTTGGCGCAGATCGCTCAACGTTGCTCAAAGCTTTGATCGAAGAGGCGTCAGTCGCGCCTTTGGTGAGCCGCGCGACCGACGGAAGTTTGCAGGGTTACGTGCTTGCTCGTCATGGGACGAATGCTTCTTACATAGGGCCGTTGGTGGCGACAAACAATGCGGTCGCGTCGGCGCTTCTTGATGGCGCGCTTAATCAAATGAGTGGTCGTCAAATTTATGTTGATGTCAACACGACTTTTGAAGGCGGCACGCGCGCTTTGTCGCAACGCGATTTTGTCAAACAGAGAGACTTGATCCGCATGAGTTTGGGAAAGAAGAGCGAAGCTGGAACTTCGGCGCTCGTCTTTGCGATTGCGGGGCCGGAGATCGGTTGAGGCATTTCAATGGAAGCGCAAACAAAAACATTGGTGGTTGAGGACGGTCTTGTCGAGCAATTTCGCGCGGGCGAATTGCATGTTTACATTTATGAATCGCGGCAGAAGATGGGAGCGGCTGCTGCCGCGGTCGTCGCAGCCGAGATACGCCGTTTGACGGAAGAGCGCACACGCGCCGTCGGCATCTTTGCTTCTGCGCCTTCGCAAAACGAGTTTCTCGCCGCGCTCGTCGAATCTCCTTCAATCGACTGGCGAAGCGTTGTGGGTTTTCACCTCGACGAATATCTGGGGATGGACGAGCACGCGCCGCAGTCCTTTAGACGTTTTCTGATCGAGCGTTTGGTGAGCAAGGTCGATTTCGGAGAGTTTCACGGGCTGCAAGGCGAGGCACGCGACGCGCAGCAAGAGTGCGAGCGATACGCGTCGCTGCTTGATAAGCAGCAGCCCGATTTCGCCGTGCTCGGCATTGGCGAGAATGGGCATCTAGCGTTTATCGATCCGCCCTTCTGCGATTTTGCAGACCCGCAGAGCGTCAAGGTTGTCGAGTTGGATGAAATCTGTCGCACGCAGCAGGTCAACGACGGAGCGTTCCCGACGATTGAAGAGGTGCCGCACCGCGCGCTCTCTTTGACGATACCGGCAATCATGTCGAGACCGAAGTTGTTTGCCATCGTGCCGGGCCCGGCAAAGCGTGATGCCGTCAAAGCCGCCGTCGAAGGGCCGATTGAGACAGCATGCCCGGCCTCGATCCTGAGAAATCATGCGGACGCGCATCTGTTTATCGACCGCGATTCGGCGGCGCTGCTGGCGCGTTAAAGGCTGCGAAAAAAACCTCTCCCGGCAAGACGCTAAAGTTAAGTTACAAGAATTTGTCATGAGCGCCATTGACCTCTTCAAGCTCGAAGGCCGCACGGCACTCGTCACCGGAGGAGGGCGCGGCATCGGGCGTGCCCTTGCGCTCGGTTTGGCCGAGGCGGGCGCGGACGTGTGTTTGGTTGGGCGCGGCGCGGGTCTTGAAGAGACGGCGCGCGAAGTGGAAAGCAAGGGGCGGCGCGCGGCTGTTGTCGCCGCCGACCTTGCCGACACGGCGCAGGCTGCGAGCGTCGTTGAAAGTGCGGAGATAGCGTTGGGGCGCGTTGACATTCTGGTCAACAACGCCGGCATCATTCGTCGCGCGCCGGTGCTCGAATACACCGAAGAGGATTGGGACGCAGTGCTAAACGTCAACTTCAAATCGGTCTTTCTTCTTTCGCAGCGCGCGGCGCGCGGGATGTGCGAGCGCGGCGGGGGGAAG
>CBDUCU010000182.1:0-7398 GCA_965365725.1 uncultured bacterium
CTGGCGCGCGCTGCAAAGAGAAGGATACGGCGCGGTGGTCGCGCGTCCCGAATGTAGTCCGGCGCTGCGGCGCGACACCGTCAGATTGCGCAGATGGGTCGAAAGCGACGTCACGCTTCAGCTCGACGCGGCCAGCATCAACGGTGGCTACGGACGCGAAGTGCAACGCTTCGCGCTGTGGTGCGTCAAGAGTTTTGCGTCGGGCGTGATTGTCGCTTCAAACTCGCGTCTTGGAGACGCACAACGCCACTCGCTCGCGCAGGCGCGCTCAGAGCTTGCGCGTCGCGTCTCTTCGGAGCGCGTCGCCGAGCTGTTTAGCAATGAACCGGCGCGCATCCTCGGCGAAGAATCGCTCGCCTCGCTTCGACCTGCACGCAACACGGGAGCGCAGTTCTGGCGCGCCCTCGCCCCGACGCGAGCGATCTTCAAATGGTCGTAGAAGATTGCCAGCAATGAGCAGTGAGATAAGGAGTAAGGATAGAAGTTTGATTTTGATTGCGCTGTCATCGTTCAGTTTTCGACCGCTCACCGCTCACCGTTTTCTGCTCACTGATCATCGCTCACTGATTTTGTGTACACCTATTTTGCCATCTTCATCGTCTCGACGACTGCATCGCTGCTGCTGACTCCGGCGGTGCGGGCCGTCGCACGCAGGCGCGGGTGGCTTGACGTGCCGCGCGACGCGCGACGCGTGCATCGCATAGCTGTTCCTCGCATCGGCGGCGTGGCCGTCGCTCTCTCGGTCATGCTTGGACTTGCGGCGCTGCTGTTTGTCGATAATCGCGTGAGCGAAAAGGTGGGCGAGCAGATTGGTGAGCTGGCCGCCGTTTTTGTACCGGCTGCGCTGATCCTTGCCTTTGGCGTGTACGACGATCTGCGCGGCGCAGCAGCCAAACAGAAGTTCTTTGTGCAGGCGGTCGCCGCCGCGCTCTTTTATCTGATGGGCGGACGCGTCGAGGCGCTCTCGATTCCTTTTGTCGGGACGGTTGAGCTGCATTGGACGCTCGGCTTTGCGTTGACGATCTTTTGGGTCGTCGCCGTGACGAATGCCTTTAATCTTATCGACGGGATGGACGGGCTGGCGGCGGGCGCGGCACTTTTCGCATCGCTTGTGACGCTCTCGGTCGCACTCTCGCTCGACCGTTTTCTGGTCGCCGTCGTCGGGCTTGCGCTCTGCGGCGCGCTTGCTGGTTTCCTGCGTTACAACTTCAATCCGGCTTCTATTTTCCTCGGCGATTGCGGCTCGCTCTTTGTCGGTTTTGTGCTCTCGGCGCTTTCCGTGCAGGGCACGCAGAAGGCTGCGACCTCGGTTGCAGTCGCCATCCCCGTCCTTAGTCTCGGTCTGCCCGTGCTTGATACGACGCTCGCCATCCTACGTCGTTTTTTGAGCGGGCGCGGACTCTTTCAAGCCGACCGCGAGCACATACACCACATGCTGCTGGCGCGCGGGTGGTCGCAGCGCCGCGTCGCGCTTGTGCTCTACGGAGTGTGCGCGCTGTTTGGTCTTTCGGCGCTGGTTTTTGTAAGCAATACGGGACGCGCCACCGGACTTGTGCTTTTCGTCGTCGGCGCAGCTGTCACGGTCGGCATCGGTCGGCTTCGTTATCACGAGTTTGACGAGCTGCGCGATACGCTTAAGCGAAGGCTCGCATTGCCCGACCGACGCATGCGCACGGCCAATCACATCTGCGTGCGACGCGCCACCCGCTCGCTCTCCGAAGCGGCAACGCTCGCTGAGCTTTTCGACGCGCTTCTTGAGCTGCTTCAGATGAGCGAGTTCACGTTTGTCTCGGTCGAGCTGGGCGATGCGCGCAAGCCGTTGCAGACGGCGGCGGCATTTGAGCGCGAGTGCGCAGGCGCACCCTTGCGTGGCGCGCGTCTGTGCGGCGGGCGCATCTTTTGGCAATGGGAGCGCGGCGACATAGAGGCCGCAGAGGTGCTCGGCTCAAACGATTTTTGGAAGCTCAGTTTGCCGCTCAAACAGACGGGCGGCGCGGCGCTCGGCATGGTGGAATTTTATAGAGAGTGCGGTGGGGGTTCTCTTCTTCTCGACATCAACTATTTATGCAGCCTCTTTCAACGCGAGATGGCGCGCGCCGCCGAAAGAATTCTCGCCGATGCTGTCGAGCGCCACGAGCCTGAGCATTTACGCGCCGCAAGCTAATCACACCAACTGCCCCGAAGGGTTGTGCGCTCCTCGCAATGAGTTTTGCACTAAAACATTTTAAGGATTTGGCGGCGCGGATCGGTCGCACCGCAAATGGTCGCATCCTGACGGCGATGTTGACGGTCGGTGCGCTGACAGTCGTCGTCAAGCTGGTGGCGACATTCAAAGAATCCGTCGTCGCGCACAGCTACGGCGCGGGCGACCTGCTCGATGCTTTTCTCATCGCCTTTCTGCTGCCTTCGTTTGCGATGAACGTCGTCGCGGGTTCTTTCAGCGCTGCTCTCATCCCGGTTTACGTGCGCGTCAGAGACAGCGAAGGACGCGAGGCGGCAGAACGGCTTTTTTCAAACGTCATGGTCGTGGGCCTTCTGTTGCTCGCGGCGGCGGCGCTATTGCTTGCGGCGACGGCAAATAAACTTTTGCCTTTGCTGGCTGCGGATTTCGGCGCGGAGAAACTCGAACTCGCGCGCCGACTTTTTCTGATGTTATTGCCGGCGCTGCCCTTGACCGGGATGGTCGCCGTGTGGGGCGCGGTGCTCAATGCGGGCGAGCGTTTCGCGCTTGCAGCGCTTGCGCCCGCGCTCACTTCGCTTGCGGTCGTCTGCGCGGTTTTTACGCTCGGAAGCAGTTGGGGCGTGTATGCAGTTGCGTTGGGGACGGTCGTCGGCGCGACGCTTGAAGCGTCGGTCGTCGGCGCGACGCTTCGGCGACAGGGTCTTTCTATCTTTCCGCGCTGGGGCGGAATGGACGGGGCGACATGGGAGGTCTTGCGGCAGTATGCGCCGATGCTGGCGGGCGCAATCGTTATGAGTGGAACGTGGGTTGTCGATCAGGCGATGGCGGCGCGGCTCGGGCCGGGCGGCGTTTCAACTCTCAACTACGGCAATAAGATTTCAGCCGTCGCCGTCGGTTGCGGCGCGCTCGCCGTCGGCGCGTCGGTGCTCCCGCAGTTTTCAAAGATGGCGGCAGAGGCAGACTGGGCGGGGTTGCGCCGCACGTTAAAGATTTATGCGCGAGTGATATTTGGCGCGGGGCTCTGCGGCTCGATTCTGCTTGTTCTCATCTCGCAACCGTTGGTTGCGCTTTTGTTTGAGCGCGGGGCGTTTACCTCCGCCGATACGCGCGCCGTCGCGCTCGTCCAAAGCTTCTACGTTTTGCAGTTGCCTTTTTATGTGACGGGGATGCTCTACGTCCGACTGCTCTCGGCGCTAAAAGCCAATCACGTTTTGATGTGCGGAACGGTAATCAGCTTCGCGCTTAACATTTCGCTCGACTATTTGTTGATGAAGCGTTTGGGCGCTCCCGGCATCGCGCTTGCAACAAGCTGCGTCTACGCGGCCTCGCTCTGCTTTCTGGCGTGGAACGGCTACCGCCTGCTGCGTCGCGCCGAAGGCCGCCATAAATCACTATCCTCAACAAGCTTTGAACGTGCGGCGCACGTCTCAACATGAATCTCACATTCGACACCTCACACATCCCGGCGCGCACGTCGCAAGAGATAGGCGGCGCGCGCTCTTCTGAAGGGATGCGTCTGACGCTCGTTATCCATTCGCTTGGTTGTGGCGGCGCGGAGCGCGTCATGAGCGTGATGGCAAATCACTGGGCCGCACGCAACCGCGAGGTCACGCTCATCACCTTTGACGACGGCTCGCAAGCCCCCTTTTACACGCTCGACAGACGCGTGCGCCGCGTCGCGCTCGGTCTTGCCGGCGCGTCGAGGGGTCTGGCTGCGGCGATCGGCGCAAACTTCAAACGCATGAGCGTTCTGCGGCGCGCGCTTGTGGAGTCGCGTCCCGATGCGGTCATCAGTTTTTTGAGTCGGACAAACGTCGTGACGCTTTTGGCGACGGCGGGAATGAGCGCGCCCGTCATCGTCTCGGAGCGCATCGACCCGGCTGCCGAGTCGCAGGGGCTGGCTTGGGATTCGTTGCGTCGTCTGACCTACCCACACGCGGACAAAGTCGTCGCACAGAGCGAGCGAGCGCTTGCCTTTTTTCCGCAACGCGTGCGCGAGCGCGGTCTTGTCGTCCCAAATATGGTGGCTGCGCCGCCATTAGAAGAAGACGATACGGCGGACTTTGAAATGCCTGCGCGCCCGCTGCTCGCCTCGATAGGGCGGCTTACCCGACAGAAGGGTTTCGACGTTTTATTGGATTCATTTGCTCGAATCAAAGACCGGCATCCCCAATGGAAGCTTCTGATTCTGGGCGAGGGCGAAGACCGCGCGCAATTAGAGGCGCTTTGCCAGCGTCTCGGGCTCAAACAGAGCGTGTTGATGCCGGGACGCGTCAAAAATCCGACATCGCTTCTGCGTCGCGCCGACATCTTTGTCATGTCTTCACGCTGGGAAGGCTTTCCAAATGCGCTTTGCGAGGCGATGGCATGTGGGTTGCCCGTTGTCTCAACGGATTGTCCGAGCGGGCCGCGCGAGATTATCCGGCACGGCATCGACGGCCTGCTCGTCCCCGCCGAAGACCCAGCCGCGATGGCTCGCGCGCTCGACAGATTGATGAGCAGCGCGAATGAAAGAATCGGGCTTGCGGCGCGCGCCGCCGACGTAGTGGAGCGGTTTAGCGTCGAGCGGGTGATGAAGATGTGGGACGAAGCCATCTGCACCGCACGGCAGACGGCAAACCACCAGCGCGAGCCGGAGACAGCGACGCAAAAAATATGAAGATTCTATTTCTCACACGCACTCTTAATTGCGGAGGAGCCGAACGCCAGCTCGTCACGCTCGCGCGCGAGCTTTATGCGCGCCATCACGAAGTGGTCGTCGCAACGATGTATACGCAGGGAGCGCTCAAAAACGATCTGCTCGCGGCAGGCGTGCGCGTCTGCTCGCTCGACAAAGCGGGGCGCGGCGACGTAGTTGGATTTGCCGCGCGTCTTTTTGCGCTGATGCGACGCGAGCGGCCCGACGTGGTTCACGGCTACGTCACCGTTCCGAACCTTTTGACAATGCTGCTCAAGCTTTTCTTCCCGCGCGTGCGCGCCGTGCTCGGCGTGCGAGACTCGAATTTGGACGTTGCGCGCTCGACCGACCGTCTTTCGCTTTTGACGCGCGCCGTTGAACGAACGCTTGCTCGACTGGCAGACCTCGTCATCGTCAATTCGCAGGCGGGCTTTGAGCATGCCGCCGCAAAGGGCGTGCCCGCAGAGAAAATGCTGATCGTTCCGAACGGAATCGACACAGAGCGTTTTCATCCTGAAAGCGAAGAGAGAGAAAGAATGCGTGCGCTCTGGAACGTGCCGCCGGGCGCAAAACTCGTCGGGCTTGTCGGACGACTCGACCCGGCAAAGGATCATGCGACGTTTATCCGCGCGGCCTCGCTCGTCGCACGCCAACACGATGACGTGCGCTTCATCTGTGTCGGCGGCGGGTCGCCGTCATATCGCGCCGAGATGCAGGCATTGGCGGAAGCCGAAGGCGTATCGAACCGCCTGGTCTGGGAATCGGCGCGCGATGACATGCTCGCCGTCTATAACGCGCTCGATCTTTTGGTCTCGTCTTCACAAAGCGAGGGCTTCTCAAACGTCGTCGCCGAAGCGATGGCGTGCGGCGTGCCGTGCGTGGTGACGGACGTGGGCGATTCGGCTTTGATTGCAGGGCCGTTAGGAATGGTCGTGCCGCCGCGCGACCCCGCGGCGTTGGCCGCAGCCGTCGAGCAGATGCTGGTTCGTATCGAGCGCGGTTGCCGCACGGGATACAACCGCGACTGGATTGAAAACTATTTCTCGGTTCAGGAACTGGCCGCCAAGACCGAGACGGCGCTTTCACGACTCGTTACGCATCACGTCGCCGCATGAATCTGCACAAGTATCAATGCGTTTTGGCGGCGTGCGCCGTCGCCATCTTTTTCACGGGGACGGACGTGTATCTGTTTCTCTCGGAGAGGACGGAGCATCCGCCGCTTGTCTGGATTGTGGCCTTTGGTCTGTTCTGTCTGCCTCTTCTTTTTGCGCGCCGTGCGCTTGAAACAGTCGTCCAAACGCCGCTTGTGATGTGGTGCGCGCTCTTCCTGCTCGTGTCGGGCGCGTGGCTTTTCTTTCAACCGGTGATTTCAGAGACGGTCTGGAAAGAGTTTAGCCGACGCATTCTCTCCGTCTTTTTTCTCGTCGGTTTGCTGCTGACGTTGACGGGCGAGCGTGCGCGTGTGTGGGCGCGTCGAGCCGTCGCGTGCGCCGTCGCGCTGGCCGTTGCGCTCAACTTCTACGAGCTGTTTACGCCTTTGACGTTTAGCGAAGTGGCGGGGCGCTCAGCCGGTCTCTACATCAACCCCAACAAGACGGGCGCGGCGCTTGTCATCGGCATGATCGTCTCGTTAGGCGCGCTGGCCGAGCGTTACCGGGTCTTCTTTATCTTGCTCGTCGGCGCGGGCGTGGCGGCGACCTTCTCGCGCGCAGCCATTGTCGGATGGGCGCTCGTCGTCTTTCTTATGTTTGCGTGTAAACAACTCAGTTTGCGGCGCACGCTCTTCAACATCGGTTTTGGCGCTGGCGTGGTGGCCCTCGCGCTCATTCCCTGGTGGGGCGCGGCGATTGACCGCCTGAGCGATAGCGGAGCGATCAACTCAAACGTGATTGCGCGGCTCGAATGGTTTCGCACGGGTCAGGGCGAGGACGCAAGCACGCTTGAGCGCAGAGAGGTTGCCGAGCTTGCCTGGACGATGGTTCTTGAACAACCTCTGACAGGACACGGCGTGGCGGCTTCGGTCGACTGGGGACATGAAAAATCTTCGCACAATCTTTATCTCAACATGATGGTCGATCACGGCGCGCTCGGCATACTGGTTTTGCCGTTGCTCGTCGTCGCCGTCGGTTGGAGAGCGCGCGGCGAAGCACGCCGGCTCTCACTCGTCTTCGGGTTCTTTATCCTCTTCATGGGCTTTTTTAGCCACAATCTTCTTGAGGAGCGTTTCATACTGATTGGTTACGCGCTCGTCGCCGCGCTTGTCCGCTCAAGCGCGGATGCAGAAAAACGTGACGAGAAAATCAGTACGCACGTCTACCGTCATCCTTTACCGCAGCTTCACACACAAGCCAAAGAGCTTCAGACGATATGAGAATTGTCCATGTCATTACGGGTCTGCCGACGGGCGGGGCGCAGACCATGCTCTACAACCTCGCCACGCGCATGGACGCGCGACGCTTTGAGACCTTTGTCGTGTCGTTGACGAGTGGAGGCGGGCTTGCGAAAAAGTTCGAGTCGGCGGGCATCGACGTTTTTGAAA
>CBDUCU010000183.1:0-7392 GCA_965365725.1 uncultured bacterium
AGCCGGAGCGCGTCGAGCTTGCGCGCTCGTCGGGCGCAGACTTTGCGCTCTTGGGCGGCGAGAGCGCTCCCGCCGAAGTCGCAACGTTGACGAATGGGCGCGGCGCGGACGTTGTCATCGTCGCGGCTGCGTCGAAGTCGCCTGCGCCTGTTCAGCAGGCGATAAAATTGTGTCGTGATCGTGGGCGATTGGTGATTGTCGGCGCAGTACCGCTCGAGCTTTCGCGCGACGAGATGTATGTCAAGGAGTTGCAGCTTCTGATGTCGCGCGCTTACGGGCCGGGCAGCTACGACCCGAATTACGAGAAGCGTGGGCAGGATTATCCTCTGGCTTACGTGCGCTGGACTGAGAACCGCAACATGGAAGAGTTTTTGCGGCTCGCTTCGCGCGGACGACTTCAGCTTGAGCCTCTTATCACGCATCGCTTCGCTCTCGAAGCGGCGGCTGAGGCTTATCAAACGATCATGAATCCGTCGGCCAACAGTCTCGCCGTCGTGCTGCGTTATCCGGCGGCAGATCAAGGCGTGCATGCAGAGCAAACGGAAACTAAATCGCAAGCTTTTGCGCCGCAGAGAAAGCTGACGACCGGAGCGGGCGCGTCAAAGTCGGCCAGCTTGAGGGTCGGGCTTGTGGGCGCGGGGAATCTCGCGCGTTGGGAGCATCTGCCGAATCTCAAAAAGATTCCGGGCGTTGCCTTGCATGCGGTTCATTCGGGAAGCGGTGCGCGCGGCAAAACTTACGCGGAAAGATTCGGCGCGGCGTATTCATGCACGGACTACGAAGAGATGTTGAACGACAAAGATGTCGATGTCGTCATCATTGCGACGCGGCATGAGCACCATTTTCGACAGGCGGAAGCTGCGCTTCGCGCGGGCAAACACGTCTTTATCGAAAAGCCTATGGCCGTCACGATTGAAGAATGCAGCGCGCTTTACAAAACAGTCGCCGAAACAGGGAAGCAATTAACGGTCGGCTTCAACCGCCGGTTTGCGCCCTACTATCTTGAGATGAAGCGCGCGCTCGGGCGGCGCACGGGCGCATGCGTTGTTAATTGTCGTATGAACTCGCCCGGTCTGGTCGGCTCGTTCTGGGCGGCTGACCCGGCGCACGGCGGCGCGGTCGTCGGCGAAGGCTGCCACTTTGTTGATTTGATGTACTGGCTGCTCGAATCCGAACCCGTCGAAGTCTCTGCATACAGTTTGCCGACCGACCGCGAAGAACCAATCGGGCAAAACAACATCGTCGCCAGCTTTCGTTTTGCCGACGGCTCAATCGGCAATCTCACCTATTGCACGGTGGGGAGTAAAACTTCAGGCGGCGAACGCGTCGAAGTCTTTGCTCCGGGCATCGGCGTGATGTCGGAAGACTTCAAACGTCTGATGGTCAAAGCGGGAACTGTGCGCGCGCAAAAGAAGTTGTTTGCGGAGAAGGGTTATGCAGCGCAGCTCTCATCCTTTATGCGCGGGCTGATGACGAATGATGAGCCGGAAGTGAGTGTGCGCGACGGCGCGCGCGCGACCGTCGGGTGCGTGAGACTTTTGGAGTCGGCGCGTGCGCTTGAACCACGCGCGATTGATCTTGATGCAATCCTCAACGCTTGAGACAGCCAAAGATGATGATTAACCACACAGACTAGAGAGACACAATTACAGACAAAAACTGTGTCTCTCCTAGTCTGTGGTTAATTCCTAAAACCGTTGTCACTAAAAATCTTACAGATTGGGCCTTACTCGCTGCCGCACGGCGGCGTGCAAGGTCATGTCTTTGCGCTGCGGCGATATATCGAGCGTCGCGGCGCAAAGTGTGAAGTGATCGACATGAACCGGCAGCGCCGGACGGACGGCGCGGGAGTTTACGGGCCAAAAACGGCGGCTGAATTGGCAAGGCTTTTATTGACTTTGCGCTACGACGTGGCGCACCTGCACGTCGGCGGAAATCTGACGGCGCGACTTGCCGGGCTTGCGCTGCTTTGTACGGCGCGGCCTCATCGCAAGTCGGTCTTTACGTTTCATTCGGGCGGCTATCCTTCGTCGCCTGCGGGTCGCTCTGCGCGACCGCAAAGCCTGCGCGGACTTGCTCTGCGTCGCTTCGACCGCGTCGTCGGAGTCAACGAAGAGATCGGCGAGTGGTTTCGGCAAGTCGGAGTCGCGCCCGAACGCATCCGCGTCATACGCCCTTACGCGCTGCCCGCCGCTCCGCCCGAAGTTGTGCCCCCTGAGCCTTTGCGCTCGTTTATGTCGAAGCACAAGCCTCTGCTTATCTCAGTGGGCTTGCTCGAACCGGAATATGATTTGCCGCTTCAGATTGAAGCTCTTGGGCGTTTGCGCGAAAAGTTTTCTGATGCAGGTCTTGTGCTCATCGGCTCAGGCAGTCTTGAAGAGGATTTACGTCAAAGAATCGCTTCAGAAAGCTACGGCGAGCACATTCTTTTGTGCGGCGACGTTGAACGCGAGGCGACGCTCCGAGTAATTGCCGACAGCGACGCGATGCTGCGCACGACGCTTTATGACGGCGATTCAATTTCTGTGCGCGAGGCCGTCCATTTTGGCGTGCCGGTGGTCGCCACTGACCGCGCGCCGCGACCCGAAGAGGTGCGTCTCGTTCAGGCGCAAGACCTTGACGGACTGATTGAAGCGACCGAACACGCACTGCTTAACGGCGACCGGCGCGCGCCGGTCGGCAAGCCGCGCGAAGAAAACTTAGAAGCTGTCTTTTCACTTTATGAAGAGCTAACGGCAAGCCGAGCTTAATCTGAAATTTGAGATTTCAAGCTTCTGTCTTTGTCGTAGCGCCAGCCATGTTTGAATCCGTTCTGAGATGATAAGACTAAAGATCAAGCGCGATGTGAAGTTGAAGCGTGGCAGACGCAAGCGCGCTCTGATCGCTCTGGTTGCAGTTGTATTGGCGTGGCCGTTTGTGGCTTGGGCGGCAGCGATCGGGCTTGTCAAGACGGCGAGTCTCAGGAGGGCCGACGCGTTGGTGGTTTTGAGCGGATCGTCGGCCTACGTCGAGCGGACGCGTCGAGCAGCAGAGCTTTACCGGGAGGGACGCGCGCCGCGTGTGATTTTGACAAACGACAACTTGCGCGGCAGTTGGTCGGAGGAGCGACGGACAAATCCCTTTTTTGTCGAGCGTGCGCACGAAGAGTTGTTGCGCGCGGGCGTGCCCGAAACAAGCGTTGAAGTCTTGCCCGGCGCAATCGAAAGCACATTTGACGAGGCGGTTGCGGTGCGAGATTACGCTGTGCGCAAAGGGTTGCGCGTGCTTCTGTTTGTCACCTCGGCCTATCACACGCGGCGCGCTTTGTGGACGCTGCGAAAGGTCTTTGACGGGAGCAATATTGAAGTGGGCATCGAAGCGGTCGAGCCGGGCTTGCAGATGCCAAAGCCTGAGACGTGGTGGTTGAGTCTGCGCGGTTGGCGCGGCGTGGCATTAGAGTATCCGAAACTCGCCTACTATTTTTTGAAGTATCGTTAGTGGTTATGAACCGAAGGCGGATGAAAACCGCGCTGAACTTGAATCGCAGTTGATAGAGACGTTTTGCGGTGCGGGTAAGAGAAACCGAATGAGCGAGCAGGAATCAGGTCTGTTGGAAAAGCTTTCGTGGTCGCTGCCCTGGCTGGCGCGCTATCCGTTCTGGCGCGCAAATGAATTGTTGCGTCGAGCGACGGAGAAGGCGGAAGCGCCGCTTCATCTGATCGTCGTTGTGGCAAATCACTTCGAGCCTTCGTGGAGCGCGAGCGGCGCGTTTCTTTCTTTGGACGAGCAGCGCCGAAATCTCGACCGTTGGTGCGAGACGGCGCGCAAGACGGGCGAGGCCGTGCGCGATGCGGACGGCACGCCTTTTCGTCACACAAATTTTTACCCGGCAGAGCAGTATCACGCGCCGCTTTTAGAGACGATGGCCGCACTCCAACGCGAAGGATTTGGCGAGGTCGAGATACATCTTCATCACGGAATTGATGCGCCCGACACGGAAGCGAATCTCAGACGCGCGCTTGTCGAGTTTCGAGACGTGTTGGCCGACGAGCACAAGTGTCTCTCAAGAGAAGATGGCGCGGGCCAGCCAAAGTATGCGTTCGTTCACGGCAATCTTGCGCTGGCGAATTCGGCGGGCGGGCGTTTCTGCGGCGTTGACTCTGAGATGCGCGTGCTTTCAGAGACGGGCTGCTACGTTGACATGACGCTTCCCGCCGCTCCGCTTCAACCGCAAGTTCCGCGCATCAATTCCGTTTATGAACCGGGCCGTCCATTTGATGAAGCCGTCTCGCACAGAACAGGGCCGCGTCTGCGCGTCGGACGAAGGCCGCGCCTGCCCGTCATCATGACAGGGCCGCTCGTCTTCAACTGGCAGAGACGCATGCGCGGTTTGCCCGTGCCGCGAATCGACGACGGCGTGCTCGCGGCAAATTACAACTCGGATTTTGCGCGGCTCAAGCGTTGGGCCGGAGCGCGCGTCTCGGTCGAGGGAAGGCCCGAATGGGTCTTTGTAAAGCTCTATTGTCATGGATTTTTCACCTTCGATCAGGAGGCGTGCATCGGCGAGGGCGCGCGCCGCTTCTGGTCGGAAGCCATCGAAGAAGCCGAGCGCACGAATCGTTTCAAAATTCATTTCGCGAGCGCGCGCGAGGCTTTCAATATCGCAATGGCGGCGGTCGAAGGGCGCGCAGGCAGTCCAAATCAATACCGCGATTACAATCTCAAGCCGATCATGCGAGAGCAGGCGAGCGCGACGGACGCAGAAGCCTTACGCGCAATCGATAAGGAAGAAGACGCGCGAAGTCTCAACGACGTGCAAAACATCTCTGTCGAAACAAACGGCGTATAAGCACAAATGAAATTCGCATACTCTGAAATCAAAACGCTTCCGCGACTTGCCTGGTGCGCGCGCATCAAGAAGGGCGACCCGAGCGTGCGCGTCGAACACGGCTCGTGGGTTGAGACGCACGACCGCTTCTTTTTTGAAGGCGCTTGGAACGCTGATTTTTCAGAAGGCGATCCGGCAAATGCTACTGCTTGTCTCGGCTCAGGCGCGCAGCTTGCCGAAGGCGGAGTTCTCTTCGTCACGCCCACTCATCTTCTGGAAAGACTATTTGCCGTTCGTAAGCGCGACGAGATGTTTGTCTCAAACTCTCTGGCGTTTGTGCTCGCGCGCTCAGAAGAGGAATGCGACCCCGAATACATGTTCTATCACTTCGATCTGATGTCGAACATGAAGGGGTTGCGCCGCTACAAAAGAAGCATCAGGACGCGCGCGGGCCGCGAAGTGCGGCTCTATAATCATTGCAATCTGCTCGTCGGCGCTGATTTGACAATGAGCGAGTCGGCGAAACGCACGCCCAAAGAGTTTTCTTCGTTTGATGATTACGTCGGGTTTTTGAGCGAGACGACAAAGAGCGTCCACCAGAATGCAAACGCGCGCGAGCGAAAGATTTTTTACAAGCCTCTGGCGACGATCTCATCCGGGTATGATTCGCCCGCCTGTGCGCTCTTTGCCAAAGAGGTCGGGTGCACGCAGGCCGTGACCTTTACCGAAGCGCGACCCGGTTACGAAAGCAGCGATGACAGCGGCGCTCGTATAGCAGAGATTATCGATCTCGAAGTGGAGGAGTTTGACAGAGAGGCTTATCTCAAGCTGCCCGATTTTCCCGAAGCCGAGTTTCTCGCCTCGGGCGCGGGCGGCGAAGAGGTCGTCTTTGCGCCGCTTGAGAGTGTGTTGGAAGGCACGCTCTTCTTCACAGGCTATCTGGGCGACGCGGTATGGGGACGCAACCCGCGCAACGTCAATCGAGAGCTGCGCATGCTCTATCCGGGCGGAAGCTCGTTCGGAGAGTTTCGCGTGCGCGCCGGTTTTATACATTACCCTCTGCCCGCCATCGGCTACATCAATCATCCATCGATTAACGCCGTCTCAAATGCCGAGGAGATGAAGCGTTGGGCTGTGGGCGGCGATTATGACCGACCGATTCCGCGTCGCTTGCTTGAAGAGCGCGGTGTTGCGCGCGAGATGTTCGGGCAACACAAAATGGCGATTACGCAGCCGCTCTGGAATACTGAACGACTCGACCAGTTTCTGACCGAAGCGTCCTTCAGCGACCTCAAACAATTTGCCGAAAGCCGAAAGCTGTTTCGCAACAAGCTCGACGAGACGCGCTTCTCGTTGATGCAGAACGCATATCAGATAAATTTGCGCGTCAACTGGAAGCTCGACGCACTGGGCAAGCGTTTCGGCATGAGTAAATCGGAGCAGCCAATCGTCTCAGAGCGCTACAGCCAGCCGCTCGGTTTGAGCGCGCTCACGTTTCACTGGGGGCTCGATAAAGTGCTCTCCAGATATCGATTCTAAGGACAAGAGTTGAAACGTCTCTTTACACGCACTGAGAAATCGCGCATGGATGCCGAAAGGCATCTGAGCACAGACCATCTCAAGGCCGATCTGGGCGCGCGCGCCGCGCGTAGCGGCACGGTCATGATCGGCTCGCAGGGACTTAAATTTCTCATCACGCTTGTCTCAACGGTCGTTCTCGCGCGGCTGCTCACGCCCGAAGATTATGGGTTGATTGGAATGGTCGTAGTTGTGACGGGTTTTGTCGCAATGTTTAAGAACTTGGGTCTTTCGGCGGCGACGATTCAACGCGCGGAGATAAATCTCGAACAGGTCAGTACGCTCTTTTGGGTCAACATCTCGGTGAGCATCGCTTTGATGTGTCTGACGGCGGCGAGCGCGCCACTCATCGCGTGGTTTTATGGAAGACCACAGCTTGTCTGGATTACGGTTGGATATTCGGTCGGGTTTATCTTTAGCGGTTTGAGCGTGCAGCACGAAGCCCTTCTCAAAAGACAGATGCGGTTTGGCTCGCTCGTCGTCGTCGAAATCACAGCGCTTGTCGCAGGACTCATAACGGCCGTTGTGTTGGCGCGAAGCGGCGCGGGCTATTGGGCGCTCATCTATAACCAGCTTGTCTATGGCGCGCTTTATACGATTGGCGTGTGGATTGTGTGCGGGTGGCGGCCCGGTCTTCCTGTGCGCGGCGCGGGCGTGCGCTCGATGCTCGCCTTCGGACGCGACGTGACGGGCTACGGCATGCTCAACTACTTTGCGCGAAACCTCGACAACCTTTTGATAGGGCGCGTGTGGGGCGCAACGCAGCTCGGTCTCTACTCAAAGGCTTATCAGCTCTTACTGCTCCCGCTTGACCAGACGACGCTTCCGCTCGACGGCGTGGCGCTGACATCGCTTAGCCGTCTGACGAATGAGCCTGAGCGTTACCGGCAGGCTTACATGAGGATTCTCGAAAAGGTTGCGATGCTGACGATGCCGGGCGTGGCTTTGATGGTGGCAACGTCGGATTGGCTTGTGCGTTTTGTCTTGGGGCCGCAGTGGGAAGAATC
>CBDUCU010000184.1:0-7302 GCA_965365725.1 uncultured bacterium
CTAAAGCAAAAGCGATGACTGAGGATACTGCTTCAAAGATTTCCATCACCGAACAGGAGAACCCGCGCACGCGCGAACTGAGCCGACTGCCGACGATTGACATCGTTCGTTTGATGAATGAAGAAGATACGCGCGTAGCGGAGGCCGTGCGCGAGGTGTTGCCGCAGATTGCTGAAGCGATTGATCAAATTGTCGCGCGGCTTGAAAAGGGCGGGCGGCTCTTTTACATCGGGACAGGTACTTCGGGCCGTCTCGGCGTGCTTGATGCATCCGAGTGCCCGCCGACTTTCGGTGTTTCGCCCGAACTTGTGCAGGGAATCATCGCTGGTGGTTACGATGCGTGTCATCGTGCGGTTGAAGCCTCAGAAGATGACGCACAGGCAGGCGCACACGACATTGAGGCGCGAGGCATTGGGGCAATTGATGTGCTAGTCGGTATTGCCGCATCGGGCCGCACGCCTTACACAATCGGAGCCGTACAACGTGCGCGCGCAAAAGGCGCATACACGATTGCACTGGCGTGCGCTCCCGATTCGGAGATAACAAAGGCGGCAGAGATAGCGGTTGTTCCGGTCGTCGGCCCTGAAGTCGTCGCCGGTTCGACGCGTCTTAAGGCGGGAACTGCGCAGAAGCTCGTCCTCAACATGCTTTCCACCGCAACGATGGTTCGGCTCGGCTATGTGACGGGTAATCGCATGACTAATCTTCTGCCGCGCAACACAAAGTTGCTTGCGCGCGCCGTGCGGATACTTTCATCGGAGACCGGTCTTGACGAGAAAACTGCCGGCGAAGCTCTGGAGCGCGCCGGCGGCGATGCGCGCACGGCCCTTGTCATGATAAAGACAGATTGCGGACGTGAACGCGCCGAAGAAGTCTTACGCGAGACTAAGGGAGTCGTCGCGCGTGCCGTTGAATTGTTGTCAAACAAGCGTTAAGCCGATTCTCAAGCAAGCCTCTTTTGATGTTATATTTGCCGTACGTAAAGACAACTGTGTGCGTTGAAGCGCTGCTGTTATAGTCGATCATTCCT
This sequence comes from uncultured bacterium, assembly GCA_965365725.1. Classification (GTDB taxonomy): domain Bacteria; phylum Acidobacteriota; class Blastocatellia; order Pyrinomonadales; family Pyrinomonadaceae; genus DASQDT01. The sequence continues at coordinate 1,031 of CBDUCU010000184.1, forward strand.
CCGAAGAAAAAGTCTCAATGGAAAGGATTCCTCTGGCGCGCAAGAAGTGGCCGCTGGTTGTAGCTTGCGCCGTTTTTTTCGGGCTGGAGCTGCTTCTTTATCTTGCCGTCACGCGCCACGCCGTCGCTGCATTTATTGATAATCGCACGCTTGAAGGCGCTTGGAGTTGGGCGAGCATCGTTGGATGGCACTTGTTGATTGCATTGATGGGGCTTGCGCTCTGCCTGCAACCGCTTGCCGAGCTACGCACCGTCTTTACATCTGAGGAGATTGTCAGACCGAGACTCTTTGCTTCTTCTGTTCGCATCCGTTGGGAAGAGGCCGAGAGCATCTACGTCGTGCCTTTGATAAACAAAAGACCATATCTTTTGCGCATCAACGCGCCGGGCCGAAGCATTGAGATTAACGCGCTTTACTACAAGCATCCTGAGCGTTTGATGGAGATTATCGAAGATCGCATGCGCGATTTTACACCCACGCATAAAAGTGCGCGGCTTGCAGCCCGTTGATTGTGGAGAAACCTGACGGATGAGAACGCTCGATCTCGTCATCATCTTTGGCTACCTTGTCGGAATCACACTTTTCGGTGTGTGGTTCTCGAAAAAGCAGGAGACGACCAAAGACTATTTTCTCGGCGACCGGAACGTCCCCTGGTGGGCTATCGCCGCCTCAATCGTCGCCACCGAAACTTCAACCGTCACGTTCATCTCTGTGCCCGGCGTGGCCTTTGCACGCGGCGGCAATTTCCAGTTTCTACAGCTCGTCCTCGGCTACATGCTTGGCCGCATCGTCATCTCGCTGCTTTTCATCCCTTCATATTTTAAGGGCGAGCTGCTGACGGTCTATCAACTGCTCGACCGTCGCTTCGGCCAAAAGATCAAGATGCTTGCGGCGGCGCTTTTTGTCGTGATGCGAAACATCGCCGACGGCATTCGTCTGCTTTTAACGGCCATCGTGCTCGGGGCCGTCTATACGGCCTTTCAGCCCAACGCAAGCGTCGAGACGATTGTCGTCGTCTCTATCATCCTGCTCGGCGCGGTAATGATTGTCTTTACATATTTCGGCGGGATGGAAGCAGTCATCTGGGTCGAAGTCGTACAACTCGGCATCTATATTGCGGGCGCGCTGGCAGCCGCCTTCGTGCTCGCATCAAGCGTCAATGGAGGTTTTAGCGGAGCGTTGAGCCTGGGCGATGCTTACGGAAAGCTCGACGTGATCGATCTCGGGTGGCGCGCGACCAATTACACATTCGGCGTTCCGTTTACTGGGCAAAGCTTTTCTTTCAATCTGCCGTTTGATTTGACGAAGACTTACACGCTTTGGGCGGGGCTGATCGGCGGCTGTTTTTTAACGATGAGCACTCACGGCACGGATCAATATCTCGTCCAGCGTTATCTCTGCACAGATAGGCCGCGTCGCGCCGCCGCCGCGCTTCTTTCGAGCGGTGGGGTAGTCCTCGCACAGTTTATCGGTTTTCTCTTTATCGGCGTTCTGCTGTTCGCCTTCTATCAACCTTACAGCGACGCGGCCTACGGAACTCTGACGGCGGGCGCGGCGACGCTTCCCATCGAAGGTGCGTTTCAAACAGTTCCGAGTGACCGTGTCTTTCCCGATTTCATCACGCGGCATCTGCCGTCGGGTCTCTCCGGCCTTGTCGTCGCGGCTATCTTCGCCGCCGCGCTTTCATCTTCGCTCAATTCGATTGCTGCGACGGCCGTTAACGATCTTTACAAACCTTTCGCGCCGCCCAGCAAACAGCGCGACGACCGCCATTACCTGCGCATCTCGCATTGGCTGACGCTCGCTTGGGGAGTTGTGCAGATCGGAGTTGCACTGCTTTTTATGCGCGCCAATCGCGCCGCGCTCGATCAAGCCCTCTCGGTCGCATCGCTTATCAACGGCCCCGTGCTCGGCGTGTTTCTTGTCGGCACGTTCCTGCGTCGCGTGAGCGAGCCGCCGGCGCTCATCGGCATGATTACGAGCGCAATCATCATGCTCTATTTACGTTTCTGGTCGCCTCTGGCCTGGACCTGGTACGTGCTCATCGGCAGCAGCATTACATTTCTCGTCGCATGGCTGGCAAGCTTTGCCTTCTCACCTGCCGCCATTGAAAGACAGGATGAGCTTGCACCCGACACAGCCGATTGATTCGTTGACCAATAGATAGATTGAATTGTTTCAAGCATAAAAGAATGAAGATCAAATCGTCTTTCATCATGGCTGCGCTCCTGTTGGCACAGCCTTTTAATCTTCATGCGCGAAGTTTTTATCAAACAACATCGCGGTCTTCAATTCAGTGTGCTTCGCCTCAGAGACATAAACCCTACACGCAAAAGCCCTCGAACGAAGCTGTGCAATGGGCCGATACGGAACTGAAAAAGATGACGCTTGAAGAGAAGGTCGGGCAGCTCATCTCAATCGGCATCAACGCACGTTTTCTCAATCAGCAGAGCGAAGAATTTATCTCGCTTCGTCGTCAAATTGAGCAGAATCATGTCGGCGGCATCATTCTTTTTCGCGGCCCAGTCTATGAATCGGTTCATCTCGTCAACCGCATGCAGCACCTTGCGTTGAGGCCGCTTCTTATCTCGGCAGACCTCGAAGCGGGCGCGGGCATGCGTTTTGACGATACGATTAACTTCCCCTGGAATATGGCCGTCGGTGCGACGGGCAATCCGGATTACGCGCGACGGCAGGGCGAGCTGACGGCAAGCGAATCACGCGCGCTCGGCATTGCGCAGATTTTCGCGCCCGTCGCGGATGTCAACAACAACGCCGCAAACCCTGTCATCAACGTACGCTCTTACGGTGAAGACCCAGAGCAGGTAGCTCGATTTGTCGCGGCCTTTGTCGAGGGCGCGCAAAGTCACGGCGTGATTGCAACGGCCAAACATTTCCCCGGTCACGGAGACACAAGCGTCGATTCACATCGCGGCCTGCCCGAAATCACTTTGGATCGCGCGCGACTCGACACGCTTGAGTTAGTGCCTTTCCGTGCTGCGATCAAAGCGGGGGTGGGTTCTGTGATGTCTGCGCACATCGGGCTTCCAAAGATCGACCCGACGACCATCAAGCCCTTGCCGCGTGAATCAATGGTGCGTCCCGTCTATGTTGACGAGGGCGGCGAAATCGTGCGCGAGAGTGGATACTTGCCGGCGACGCTTTCTCCGCGCGTGCTCAATGGCATGCTCAGGCGCGACCTCTCGTTCGACGGCATTATCGTGACCGACGCGCTCGACATGAGCGGGCTGACCATCTACATCACACAGGAAGAGGCGGGCGTGCGCGCGCTTGAAGCGGGCGCAGATATGCTTCTGAAACCTGCTGATCCGGGCGCCGTCTCGCGCGGGATTATTAATGCAGTCAAAAATGGAAGATTGAGTGAAGCGCGCGTCGAACAATCGGCTCGACGTATCCTTGCTTCCAAATTTGATCTTGGCCTCGTCAAAAAACGTCTCGCGCCGATTGAAGATATAGATTGCCTTGTCTCTTCACCTGAGGCGGTTGCACTGGCCGACGAGATTGCTGTGCGCGCGTTGACGCTTGTGCGCGACGAGGCAAAACTCTTTGAAAAGCTCAGGGATTTGCCTCCAAGTGCGCGCATTTTTAATCTCGCTGTGACGAATGGAGAAGACCGTTTCTTTATTGCTAATGCATTTGCTGGTGCGATGGCGCGCGGCGGTCGCAGAATGGAGACTGTTGTGCTCGACTCGCGCTCGACCGAGCAGGAAGTAAAAGAAGCGTTTGACCGAGCGTCGAAGGCAGACATAGTCGTTGCCTCGCTCTACGGTCGCGTGCGTTCGGGCGCAACCAATAGCGTCGGTTTGCCTGAACAGGCGGCGCGCATTCTCAAGGATCTACTTGCACGCAAGACACAGATTGTCGGCATCAGCTTTGGTAATCCCTACTTGCTACAAAATTTTCCGGAGCTCGGCACTTATATCGTCGCTTACGGCGACATGCCGAGTTTGCAGCGCGCAGCAGCACGCGCTCTGCTCGGTCAGGCGGACGTGACGGGACGACTCCCGATCTCTCTGCCCGGTCTTTATCCAAAAGGCACGGGCATCCAAATTAAAGCTACCGCAAAGAATTAGAGCCGATGAAACATCTCAAACCGATTTGCAGCTTTCAAAACCACCCATTTAGAAGCGCGCCGCTTCTGCCGTCAAAACATTGCTGGAGCTTAAGAGGAAGGGAACGGCGCTTCTCAAAACATGTGTGGAGAAACGCAAGCGCGTGCGCTCTGGTCTTAACGCTTTCTTTTGCGCAGACGGCCTTTGCCAATCTTCCCACCGCGCAGCCTGCTGCGACGGGCATGTCTGCCGAGCGACTTGCGCAGATTGATAAAGTCGTCACGCAGTCGATTGAGCGAAAAGAAACGCCCGGCGCGGTCGTGCTTGTCGCGCGCAAAGGAAGGATTGTGTGGCGCAAGGCTTATGGCGCGCGCTCGCTTGTTGCGCAGCGCGAAGCGATGACCGTCGATACTATCTTCGACCTTGCAAGTCTAACCAAAGTTGTTGCTACGGCGACGAGCATTATGATTCTCGTCGAGCGCGGGCTTGTTCGTCTGAATGATCCAATCACGCAGTATATTCCTGAACTCAAAGGCGAAGGGCGCGAACGCATCACCATCGAGCACCTTCTGACGCATCGTTCGGGCTACGCGCCCGACTTTGATCTCAAGGAGCAATGGACGGGACACGCCGAGATGCTCAAGCGTCTCTACACGGAGCGTCTGCGCAATCCGCCGGGCGCACGTTTCGTCTATAGCGACATCGGTCTGATCGCGCTTGGCGAAGTGGTCGGGCGTGTGTCGGGCCAAACGCTTGACGAGTTCGCTCAAAAGAACATCTTTACGCCGCTCGGCATGCGCGATACGGGCTTCCGCCCGACGCGAGAGCTTCTACCTCGCATCGCGCCTACAGAGACGGTGCGCGGGATGCGAAGCTATTTGGGCGGCGCGGGCGACGCGAGTACCGAAGGCGAGCGCATGCTGCGCGGCGAAGTCCACGACCCGACCTCAAATCGGATGGGCGGAGTGGCCGGTCATGCCGGGCTCTTTTCAACTGCGGATGACTTGGCCGTCTTCTGTCAGATGATTTTGCAGGGCGGCGAGTATAACGGCGTACGCATCCTCAGTCCTCTGAGCGTTGAGACGATGACGCGCGCGCGACAGGTCACTGAAGATGGACAGGCGCGCGCTCTCGGTTGGGACTTGAGCAGTAGTTTCTCCGCCAATCGCGGCGATCTTTTTGCACTCGGCTCGTTCGGCCATACGGGCTTTACGGGAACGTCCCTCTGGGTTGATCCGGCAAGCGAGACATTCGTTGTTTTTTTGAGCAACCGAGTTCACCCGGACGGTAAAGGCAACGTCACTTCGCTTCGCAGCCGCGTCGCATCAATCGCGGCAGGTTCGATCAACGATGCGAACGTCGCTGTGCGTGCGCGCGAGCAACAGGCGCGCTACATGCAAGAGATGATTGCCGGCGCGCCGCGCTTTAATGCAACGCGGAATGAGTCGCGTACGGATGCGTCGGGCGGAGCGGACGCGAGCCATCAATCAGAGGTGTTGACAGGAATAGACGTGCTCGCGCGCGACGGGTTCAAACAGTTGAAGGGAATGCGCGTCGGGCTTGTCACAAATCATACGGGCCGAGATCGGCGCGGACGCTCAACAATCGACGTGCTCCACGCGGCAGAAGGCGTGCGTCTCGTCGCGCTCTTTTCGCCGGAGCACGGCATACGCGGGCAGTTCGATGAAAAAGTCTCCGACGCGGTGGACGAGAAAACAAAGCTTCCAATCTATTCGCTTTACGGCGAAACGCGTCGGCCAAAAGCTGAACACTTAAAAGACCTCGACGCGGTTGTCTTCGACATACAGGACATCGGCGCGCGTTTCTATACCTATATTTCGACGCTTGGAAACGTGATGGAAGAGGCGGCGAAGCTGGGAAAACCGGTCTTCGTTCTAGACCGCCCAAATCCAATCAACGGCGTGGACGTTGAAGGGCCGGTCGCGGACGCAGACAAGCTTTCATTTATTGCTTATCACACGATACCCGTGCGTCACGGCATGACGGTCGGCGAACTGGCCGCGCTCTTTAACGAACAGCGAAAGATCAATTGCGACCTCCGCATCGTCAGGATGGAGAATTGGCGGCGCGCGACGTGGCTTGATTCGACGGGACTTATTTGGGTCAACCCCTCGCCCAACATGCGCAGCCTCACCGAAGCGACTCTTTATCCTGGCATCGGTCTGCTTGAAACCACTA
>CBDUCU010000185.1:0-7295 GCA_965365725.1 uncultured bacterium
TCCCTTTTCCGAGTGGCGAGCGCGCATCGCCAACACGCGCTCGTCGTCGGCGTTGAGGATTGCCGTGCCGCCGCGCTTGATGCCGTCAACCAGTTGCGCTTTGGCTTCGGCGATCGCTTCGATGGTGCCGAAGAATTCGAGATGGACGGGCGCAACGAGCAGCTCAACGCCAACATCGGGCGGCGCGATCTCGACAAGACGCGCAATCTCTTTTGGCGTGGACATGCCCATCTCCAAAACGGCCACATCGAAATCACCGGGCGTTGTTCCTTCCGAGACCATCTGAAGAATCGAGAGCGGAAGGCCAAGCTCGTTGTTGTAGTTCTTCCGGCTTCGCAAAACTCTCCGTCCCGTGACGGCGAGCACGTGCGCCGTCAAGTCTTTGGTCGTCGTCTTGCCCGCGCTTCCCGTAATTCCGATGACGGGTCGCCCCCACTCTTTGAGAACGTCGTGGGCAAGCGTCTGCAAAGCATTGATGCAATCATCAACAAGAAGAAGGCGCTCGCGCACGGCTTCGAGTGCGGCATTTGCGGTCGTCTTGTCCGTGCGAGCCACAGCCGCGAGTGCGCCGCGCTCAAACGCTTCAGGGATGAAGTCGTGCGCGTCGGTAAAGTGCGACCCAGTGAAGCCGTGAAGCGCATAGTCTTCAGGCGAGAGCGCGAAGAACAGCTCGCCGCGTCCGACCGTGCGCGAGTCGATTGAAAATCCAATTATTTCTTTGTCAAACAGCTCTGCGGCCAACGCCTGCGCGTCGGCCTTCATTCTTTGTGCCGCGTCCTTAAGGTTCACGCTCCGTCTCTTCCCCTTGCGTCATCTGCGCGGGAAGGCTCAAAACCTTCGCCTCTCCCGTCGCGCGCAACCCTCTGTGCGCAGACGCTCGCCGGGCTATTCTCCGTTCGGCGCGCCCCTTTCGCAAACGTGCCCGACAACATGCGATTCTTTTTCTCATCTCTTCTATCTGCTGCCCGTCTGCGTGCGAAAATGCGAGCGACAAGTTGCGTCTCAACATCTGGCCCTTTCCGAGAAGCTAAAAGCTAATATCGCTCTTCAATCGCTTCTGCCAAATTCAACGCGCACTAACTGACCTGATTCGACCGCTGTGCCGACTGCAGGATGTTGTCGGAATGCTTGTCCTTCACCCAACGCTTCAAGCTCAAGACCGAGTTGTGCGCAGATGCGCGCAGCATCGCGCACGCTCTGGCCTCTCAGGTCGGGCATCAACAAAGCGCGCTCTTTGGCTGCGGCATAGACAACCGCGCCTCCGCGACCATTCGCACGAGTCTCAACCACCGGCATCAGAGAAACATCTTCCTGCTGCTCGACTTGGCCATGAGCTTCGACGTTTCTATTTGCGCGCGCGATCAAGTTGACGGGCGGAACAGAATTTTTTATCTCGCCATCGGGCGCGACGTTGAGATACGGAAGCACGCTTTCGGCAATCTCGCGGAAGACAGGCGCGGCCACATCGCCGCCGTGATACGCGCCTACGGGCTCGTCAATGACGACGATGACGACGACCGAAGGATTTTCGACCGGCGCAAAGCCGACGAAAGATGCGATATGTTTTGTCGCCGAGTAGGTGCGCGTCTTCGGGTCGATCTTCTGCGCCGTGCCGGTCTTGCCAGCAGCCGTGTAGCCGTCAAGTTGTGCAGCCTTAGCCGTGCCCTTCAAAGTGACGCTCTCAAGCATCAGCCGAACGGTGCGCGCCGTCTCTGCGCTGATGACGCGGCGTTGTTCGGGTTCGGCACGACGCGCGATTGTGCCGTCGGCGTTGCGCAGTTCGCGTATCAGATGCGGAGAGATGCGCACGCCGTCGTTGGCGAGTGCGCCGAAGGCGGCGGCCATCTGTAACGGCGTTACGCCGATCTCCTGGCCCATTGCAATCGACCCCATCGACGTCGGATGCCAGCGCGAAACATGCCGCACAAGGCCCGCCGTTTCGCCCGGCAACTCGATGCCGGTCTTTGCACCGAAGCCGAAGCGAGTGATGTAGTCGTACATGCGTTTGTCGCCGGCTTTCAAACCGAGCTTGATGGCAGCGACGTTTGAAGACTTTGCCAGCGCCTCAGTCATCGACAGCGTGCCGAATGCGGTGTGATCGCGGACGACGCGACCCGCGACCGTAATCGAACCCATCTGACAGTCGATGCGGTCGTCCGGCTTTGCCAGGTTCTCCTCAAGCGCCGCCGAGAAAGCGACGACCTTGAAGGTCGAGCCGGGTTCATAGATGTTCTGGAGCGCGTCGTTGCGTCGCACCTCAGCTTTGGCTTCGCCCGCTTTGTTCGGGTCAAACGTGGGCGCGTTGGCAAGCGCGAGAATCTCGCCCGTGCGCGGATCGAGAACGATGGCCGCGCCCGACTTTGCGCGTGCGCGCGCAACCGCGCCGGACAAGGCGCGCTCGGTCAGAAACTGCACGGTCTGATCAATTGTCAAGACGACCGTCTGCGACGGCTGCGCAGGGGTCTCTGCGCTCTCATATCCTTTGCGTCGCGCGTCGCCTTCGACCAGAACGCGCCCCTGTTCACCGGAGAGCGATGCGTTCAGGAACTGCTCGACACCCGCAAGCCCCATCTCGTCCGTGCCGACGAATCCGAGAATATGAGAGGCGAGCGCACCGTTTGGATACCTGCGCTGCGACTCTTTATAAACATGCACGCCCTTGATATTGAGGCTCTTGACGGCAGCGCTTGCTTCCGTCTCAACCTTGCGCGCAATCCAGACGAAAGCTTTGCCCGTCTCTTTACCTTTGCGCAGCCGCTCGACAAGCGCAGACTCTTCAATCTTGAGCAGCCTTGCAAGACGCGACGCTGTGTCTTCCAAGTTTTCAAGCTCGCCGGGCACGGCGAAGAAGGAATCGACTTCGACGCTGCGCGCAAGTTCGCGCCCCTGCCGGTCGAGAATCAACCCGCGCTCGGCCATATCAGGCTCGGTCTGCTGCTGCTGAGCGCGTGCGCGACGGAGCATCCATTCGTGCTGCGAAGTCTGCAAATGAACGACGCGCGCGCAAACCGCTCCCATCCACGCGCAAAGAAAAAGGGCGACCGCTATTGCACGTCGCCGCGAGACGTCCGGTCTTGACCCTTTCTGCGCCGCAGAGTAGCTCTTGGGCATATCTTGCTTTCTCACCAAATTTATCGTCGGCGCGCCTCCCCTTACCTGTCGAGCTTTTCAGCCTTTAGCGGCGCGACAGCGTCGCCGCAGCCGACCCCGCAAAAGCCGGACGCACGGCACGCTCCGAACCCGGCCTCTGAAGACTATCCTTCAACTCTTCCTTTTCGCGTAACGACTGCTCGGAATCCGCAAGTGTGGATTCGGGCATGGATTCCGACGGCGCTGATTCCGCGCCGATCTGCGAGGCGCGCGCCGGTTGCAGCCCCAGTTCGCGCGCATGTTGTTCGAGCGTCGCCGGAGAAGATTTCTCTTCGATATCGAGAAGCAGACGGCGCTGTTCCTCTAGTAGAAGGTCGCGTCGCCGTCTGAGCTCTTCGCTCTTATAGCCATACTGCACGGCTGCTATCTGCTGCCGCGCTGCAAAGATGAACCCGGCGGCGAGCACAACGCAGCAAGCCAACAGAACCCATTGCCGCGTAAAAGCCCGCCGGTCGCGCTCGCGCTTGATCGGCGAATTTGCATGTTGCTGGGGCACTCTTCTCATCTTTTATCTGGCCTCGGACATACTCAAAAATTTCCGGGTGTTGCTTTGCGCCGGAAGACTGCTTGTGCGCCGGGAGAGGTTTGAAACAGTCTTGCGTATCTAAAGTTTTTGGCAGGCGCGCAGTTTGGCGCTACGCGCGCGCGGGTTGACATCCGCTTCTTCTTCCGTCGGTACGACGGGCCGCCGCGTCAAGACCTCGACCGCGCGCCGCGCGCCGCAGGTGCAAACCGGCATACGCGCTCCGCATTCGCACTTACCCGAAAGTCTCTGAAGCGTTCGCTTCACAATTCTGTCTTCGAGCGAGTGAAAACTGATGACGGCCAAACGGCCCGACGGTTTTAAAAGATCGATTGCCGTTTCAAGAAACTCATTGAGCGATTCCAGCTCGGCGTTGACCGCGATGCGCAAGGCCTGGAAGGTGCGCGTCGCCGGATGAATCTTGTCCGTCCGCTTATAGCCGACCGCGCGCGCAACCAGATCGGCCAAATCCTTCGTTGTCTCAACGGGCCTGCCTTGCTCGCGTCTCTCAACGACCCAACGTGCGATGCGGCGCGAACGACGCTCCTCGCCGTATTCATAGATGACGCGCGCAATCTCTTCTTCATCCAGACGAGCGAGCAACTCAGCAGCCGTCTCATCTTCGCTTCCTGCGTCCATACGCATGTCGAGCGGCGCGTCTTGACGGAAGCTAAAACCACGCTCCGGCGTGTCAAACTGCAAGGACGAAACTCCGAGGTCTGCCAGCACGCCGCTTAAATCCTGTTCGCCCGCTTCTTCGACGACCTGCCGTATGCTTCGGAAGTTCGAGTGAAAGGCGCGGAAGCGTTCGCCAAAACGTGCGAGCCTCTCAACGGCAAACCGCAAAGCTTCGTGGTCGCGGTCAAGTCCAAACACGCGTACGTTCGCCGATGCTTCCAGCAACGCTTCGCTGTGCCCTCCAAGTCCGAGCGTCGCGTCGATAAAGAGTCCGCCGCGCTCCGGGGCAAGCAGCGCAACCGATTCTTGTAGCAACACGGGGCGATGGGGCGCGACAGGCCCCCCTCCTGTCTCCGCCATCACCACCGCCCCGTGCCATCAGAGAGCGTCGAACTGCAACGCGCGACCTTGGACGGGCGGGACGAGAAGATATCTATCGCCTTTGGCCTCTCGCGCATCAACATTCGGCGCTCTCAGATTCCGAGCCGCGCAATTGAAGCCTCGTCCTCTTCTGTATAAGGATCGGAGAGAAGACGACGCTCGAACTGCTCCAGCTCCCAGACTTCCAGATATGTCAAATATCCGAGTACGGCGACATCGCCAACAACACCTGAACTCTTTCGCAGCAGAGGATGGATAAGAATGCGGCCCTGTGAGTCCATCTCGCTCTGCTGTCCGTAATAATTTGTTCTATCAAGGAACTTGCGCCGGGCCGGGTCCATCGAGGGTAGGAGCGCCAGACGCTGTTCAATCGTTTCCCATTCGGGCAGAGGGTAGATTCGCGCGCAGTCTCCGGTCAGGCTCGTGACGTAAAAGTGCGCCCCGTATTTGTCCTCTATATACCTGCGAAAAGCTGTGGGTATCTTTAGCCGCCCCTTTTCGTCAACTCTGGCCGTATAATTTCCTCTGAGCATGGAGTTTGTGACCAGAACGGAGCGGGGGGAATGCTTAAAAGTTAAAGTGATGCTCTAACGAATGGCCTAAGTGTTACTAGCAACCCACTTTGAGCCACTTTTTACCACCCGCCGCGAATAGTACGCTTAAGCAATAAAGGCTGTCAAGCACAAAAATCATGTTAAATCGACATTTTTAAGCACGATATGGTGTAAATTCTGCTTAAGCATCCCGTAGCAAACCCGTCCGCCTTCCTGTATAGTTGCGCGCCGTGCTTAAATATTTCCCGCTCGCCAACATGGCCGTCTGACCCCTGATGAATTACGGCGCACTCCTTCTTTTCGGCACTCTTGTAGCCCTCGGCAATGTCCTCGGCGGACTAATCCTCGCGCGACCCGGTGCGGCTCCGCGCAGCGTCCGTTCGCTGAAATATCTCATCGCGCTTGGCGCAGGCTTTATGCTTGCGGCCATTTTTATCGAAATTCTCCCGAAATCCATCGATCTTTGGGCGGAGCGGGCGGGCACGACGACAGGTCACGGCGGCATCGAAGCAACGACTCTGCTGCTTGGCGGCTATCTGCTCATACATTTTTTTGAGCATACCATCGCCCCACACTTCCACTTTGGCGCAGAGACGCATCCAGAGGCACTGATTCGTCCTTCGGCTGCTTACACGGCCATCGGCGGCCTCTCAATCCACACCTTTTTCGACGGCGTGTCGGTAGCCGCAGCTTTCATGGTCAGCTACAAGGTCGGGCTGCTGGTCTTTATCGCCGTGCTGCTGCATAAAGTTCCCGAAGGATTTACCGCCGCCTCAATCGTGCTTGCATCTGGACGTACGCCACGCGCCGCGTTTCTTTCCACGCTGGTTGTCGGCGCGGCGACACTAGCCGGAGTCTTGAGCGTCGCGGCCCTTCAGACAAATATCAGCACGGCAATCGTCTATGCGCTTCCCTTCTCCGCAGGCGTGACGCTCTATGTGGCCGCAAGCGATCTCATCCCCGAAGTCAATCATCTTGAAGAGAAGAATCCGCTCGTCTCGATCATTGTCTTTGTCGGCGTCGCCTTATTCTACCTGCTGCATCTCTTACTCGAAGGTTGATGAGACGGTTTTCAGTTCAGATAACGGACGACTTTTGACCGTGCTGAAAACTGAAGACTAATGCAAACCGCATCCTCTTCTTTTTTCTTTTGCCTTCCTGCTGTTATCATTCTGTTTATTGATGCAATCCCGACATCCAATTTCGTCTAAAGCAGTCCTGGCACTGCTGTGTCTGCTGATGTGCGCGACGCTTTCGCACGCGCAGACGCAAGCTCCCTGCTCGCTTCCGCGTCCGACCGGACATTACACATTCGTCACTGATACCGCGAACGTCGTCGATCAAGCGACCGAAGACAAGATGGCCGCGATGCTCAATGAGCTAAAGGCCGAGGGCGACATCGAGTTTGCAGTCGTGACCGTGCCGACGACGGGCGGGCAGCCGGTCTTTGATTATTCTTTGGCGCTTGCACGCTGCTGGGGCGTTGGATCGAGCGAGGGCGAGAAGAACGGGATGCTTCTGCTCGTCGCCGTCGAGGATCGCAAGTATCAAGTGCAGGTGAGCCGCCATCTGGAAGGCGATTTGCCGGACGGATTAGTTGGAGAGACGGGTCGGCGCATGCGCGAGTTTTTCCGACGCGCGCCGCCCGACTACAGCAATGGCTTGATGACGGCTGTGCAGACCTTCATCGCCACGCTCGAACAAAAGCGCGGTCTGCAAATCGAAGGCACAGACCCGCGCTATGCATATCAGCCGCGCGCGCAACGCCCCACGCGCGACGCGCCGACGAGTCGCGGAAGCCTCAGCCTCGGCGCATGCTGTTTGATCGGCATCGTGCTCATTTTTCTCTTCTCGATGCTGTCGCGCGGCGGGCGCGGGGGCGGTGGTCGTCGTGGCGGCGGTTGGGGAGGCGGGGGCGGCGGACTACTTAACGCGCTCGTGCTCGGCAGCGTTCTCAATCAGCTTGGTAGAGGCGGAGGCGGCTCTGGTTGGGGCGGCAGTAGCGGCAG
>CBDUCU010000186.1:0-7282 GCA_965365725.1 uncultured bacterium
TGCAAATCTTCGAGCAACAGAATAAAGGTCGCGCGCGCAGCCAGCTCGCACAACAGATCGCCCATCTCGCGCAGCATTCGCTCTTTGGTCGCGCCGGCGGTCTCGCGTCGCAACGTCGCGTGCTCATCCGAAGCGTCAAAGGCCGATGGGAGCTGCAAACACCATGTCGGCGCATAAGTGCGCAGGGATTGCCGGACAAGCTCGCGCGACGCTCCGCGTAGAAGCGCTCCGAAGGCTTCGAGCACGGGCAGATACGACTCGCTCGCTCCATATTGTTCGACACAGTGGCCGCGCGCAAAGAGGGTCGGGCGTTGTCCTGCACAGGCGCGACGGACAAACTCGTCGCAGAGCGCCGTCTTTCCGATGCCGGGTTCGCCCGTCACGAAAATAATTTTGCCCGCGCCGCTCGTCGCTCTTTCAAAGAGCTTGAGCAGACGCAATAGCTCCGCCTCGCGCCCCACAAATGTCTCGGTCGCTTCGAGCGCCCGTTCTGCTTCCGGCTCTTTCGCGCTCTCGGCCTCTTCCACAATTAAGCGTGCGCCGGTCTCTTGAGAGATCGACCCTTTGCTCGTCTCTTCAATCGATTCGCGCACCGCGCCTGCGAATCGATATCCGCGGCGCGGCACGGTCTGGATGTATTGCTCGCCCGTCTCCATCTCGCCGAGCACTTTGCGCAGCGTATAGATGTTCTGCGTCAGGTTTCCTTCTTCGACAAAACTGTCGGGCCAAACCCTCTGCATCAGCTCGTCTTTTGAGACGACGCGGCCAGGGCGCTCGACCAGTGCCAGCAGCACGTCGAAAGCCTTCTGCGTCAGAGGTATGTTGCGCCCGTCGCGTAAGAGCGCGCGCTCCAGCACGTCAATACAGAAGTGGCCGAATTCGTAGGAGCAACGGGAGGGCATAGCGACTTTGATAACTATTTGAAAACTATTTGAGAGCGGTCTAAATACACGAAGCTTCCTCTCAATGTATCTTCCGCACGTATTGAACTGGCAACGGGACGCGCGAGAGTTTTTAGCCCGTCGCCAAACGAATGGGCGAATTATACAGCAAGGCCGCGCGTTACTTAACGGCGCGAGCACCGAAGGAGGTTTGCAATGTCAGAGCAGTTAATCGAACAGACGGAGAAATCAAAGGCCGATCTTTTTGCCGAAAAGATGTTAGCCACCATCAACGGCGCGGGCATCGCGTTGATGACCAGCATCGGCCACCGAACGGGCCTCTTCGACGTGTTGTCGCAGCTCCCGCCCTCTACGTCCGAAGAGATTGCGCGCGCCGCCGGTCTCAACGAGCGTTATGTGCGCGAATGGCTCGGCGCGATGACGACGGGCGGCATCGTCGAGTATTACCCGAACAGTCTCACCTACGCGCTCCCGCCCGAGCACGCGGCTTTTTTGACGCGCGCCGCGTCGCCCAACAATCTCGCCGTCACGACGCAGTTTGTCGCCGTGCTCGGTGAAGTTGAAGACGAGATCGTCGAGCGTTTTCGCAAAGGCGGCGGCGTCCCTTATTCCTCTTTCGCGCGCTTTCATGAAGTGATGGCCGAGGAAAGCCAGATGACGGTCGTCGAAGGGCTTTTCGATTCGATCTTGCCGCTTGTGCCGGGGCTCGTCGAAGCGTTAAAGACGGGCATCGACGTGCTCGACGTGGGTTGCGGAAGCGGGCGCGCCTTGAACGCTCTGGCGAAGGCTTTTCCGCAGAGCTGGTTTACGGGCT
Organism: uncultured bacterium; assembly: GCA_965365725.1. Lineage (GTDB taxonomy): Bacteria > Acidobacteriota > Blastocatellia > Pyrinomonadales > Pyrinomonadaceae > DASQDT01. The sequence continues at coordinate 1,717 of CBDUCU010000186.1, forward strand.
ACGACTTCTCCGAGCAGGCCATTGCCAACGCGCGGCGCGAGGCCAACCGTTTGAACTTGACGAATGTGCGATTTGAAGTGAGAGACGTAACGACCATCGGCGAGCTTGAGCAGTACGATCTGGTGACGGCCTTTGATGCCATCCACGATCAGGTGCGGCCCGCGCTCGTGCTCAAAGGTATTGCCGACGCGCTCCGGCTTGAAGGCGTGTTTCTCATGCAGGACATACGCGGCTCGCGCCACGTCGAGAAGAACATCGAACACCCAATCGGCCCGTTTCTTTACACGATCTCGGCCATGCACTGCATGACCGTCTCGCTCGCGGCAGATGGCGACGGACTGGGCACGCTCTGGGGCGAAGAGACGGCCGTCGAGATGCTCAACGAGGCGGGCTTTCCTTCGGTCGAAGTTCGGCAGCTTCCGCACGATTTTATGAACAACTTCTACATCGCGCGGAGAAAGTGAGCGCAAGCGGGCAAAAGAGATAAGCACGGACGGACGCGGATCGAATGGATAGTCACTGATTTGATCCGCGTTCACCCGCTCGCTCTGCATCGATCCGTGTCCCTAATCTGCTTACGCAATAGCGAGCCATTTATGACTACAAGCACAGGCGTTCGATTCAGCGATGCGCAACTCCAAACGGGCGTGCGTCTTAATTACGCAGAGCGCGGCAATCCGGCAGGCCGCCCCGTCATCATGCTGCACGGCTACACCGATTCTTGGTTTTCGTTTAGCCGCGTGCTCCCGCTCCTTAATGAGGATTTGCGCGCTATCGCCGTCACGCAGAGAGGTCATGGCGATTCCGAACGTCCACGTAACGGATACGCTCTCGATGATCTTGCCGCCGATACGATCTCATTGATGGACGCGCTCGAAATCGAGCGGGCCACGATTGTCGGTCATTGCATGGGAAGCCATGTTGCGCAGCGCGTCGCGCTCTCTGCGCCGGAACGCGTCGAAGCACTCGTGCTCGTCAGTTCAGCGACGACTTTGTGCAACGAGGCGGTCGTCGGTCTCGCGCAGGAAGTAGAAAATCTCCAAGACCCTGTGCACGAAAAGTTCGTCCGCGAATTTCAAGAGAGCACCGTCCATCTCCCTGTGCCCGATGAGTTCATGACAAGCATCGTGACAGAGAGCTTGAAGCTTCCGGCACGCGTGTGGCGCGCGCTGATGAGCGGGTTTCTCGCGGCGCGTGAGCCCGTCGAGCTTGAACGCATCAAAACTCCGGCGCTCATTCTCTGGGGCGACCGCGATCAACTATTCCCTCGCAGCGAACAGACTTCGCTTCTCGCACGAATTCCTGATGCGTCGCTCAGGGTCTATGCCCAGACCGGACACTCGCCACAATGGGAACGACCCGCAGAGTTTGCCGCAGACCTCGAAGAGTTCATCACACAAACAACAAGGCGTATGCGCAGAGCAACGGAAATCAATGTAACAACTTTGGTTTAGAGGCGGGCCCACAGGGTGGCGGGCCTGCCTCTAAACAACACACGAGTTGTGCCTGCGGTTATAGAATAAGCTCAGCAGAACACAAGCATCAGCGCGCGCGCCCCGCACCGCCTCGCACCTGCACGCCCATGATGCGTGCCGGGAAAACGCCGAAGTCTTCGACCTCCCATGTGTTTCCGTCGCGCAGACGCACGCGCGCCGCCGGGATAAAAGTGCCTTCCCCGCGATTTCGGCGGTCGATGAAAAGCTCCGCGTAGCCAAACTTATAATCTTCAGAACGCGTGCCGTAGCGGCGCTCATAGAGCGTCACGTCGCGCTCGTAGAGAACGATCACGCGCAGCCCTCCGTCCGCTTCCGGCGTGACGATAATGGCGTTGGCCGGAACGCCGACGTTGTTGCCGATCTGAATCCTTCCCGCCTTCATCCGCGAAAGCGTTCTGAGCAAATCGTCCTGCCCGCCGTTGCGCAATGCCTCGTTTAGACGCATTACGTCGTCGCCCGTTGTGATGCGTTCAACGATGAGCCGGAACGGACGCGACCTTCCGGCCATGCGCCCGCCGATGCCAACGGCCGTGCCGAGGATATCGCGCCCCTCAAGCCGCACGCCCTGGCTCACGCTTTTCGCATATACGAACGGTTGCAGAATCAACAGCGCCGCGACGCAGCAAAGCGCACGGGAGAATCCAAACGATCTTCTTCTCATCATCATTTTTCCTTTTAATCAAATCGCAAACGTTTCATCAAACCCTGTTCCTGCTTGAATGCAGTATTGTGATGCCGGCAAGCAGCAGGACGAGCGCCAGCCCTAAGGGAAGAACCTTGCCCTGCACGTTGTCACCGACTGAAGTGTAGATTGAATAGCCGAACAGGATGAGTGCTAACGCGGTGCACCCCAATCCGACAATTACTTTTGTCATGATGTAAACCTCCTTGTGTTTAATTCGCGCTCGATTCTTTAGCTTCGCGCATCGGCGGAGCTTATCGCGCGCGCGTCGCTTTTGCCGCGACGATAGAAAGTAAATCCGTACCAAAGCCCGTAGAAAAAGAGCAGCGCGACGACAGACGCAGCGACGGCGAATGCGTCGGATTCCGTCACCTTGCGCGCGACGACGAAGAGGTCGCCGGAGATTCCAAGCGCGAGCGGAATCATCGCAATCAACAGCAGGCGGCTACCGACGCGGTGGAAGTGTGCCGTCTCCTCTCCCTCTTCGACAATGCGATGATATGATGCAGGAGTCATCAGCAGAATGATCGTCAAAGCGACGAGCGCAAGACTGGCGGCATGGATGTACTTGGAAGAATCGGGCAGCTTATCAAAGCCCTCCGTCAGGATGACGGCAAATTGAAACCCGACGAGCGCCTGCGCGCCCGGTAAAACCATGCGCGCTTCGGTCAACAGATGTTTGATCTTGTCCTTGACCTTCGACTCATCTTCTCCATCCTCTTTTTCCTTCTCTTCCATCTCCTGAAGCTCCTTGATTCTCGGCTCACGCCGCAGCCTGCGCCAAAACTCCCACGCGTACCAGAAAAAGACCGCGACCGTCGTCGCCACAGCTCCCGCCACAGCGCCCGCCGCAATCGTCCCGCCTATCTTCTCGCCCGCCACGAAGAAGTCTAATCCCAGTCCGAAGGCGAACGGCAGAAGCGCAAACCCCATCACGCGCGAAACGAATTTATGAAAATGTTCGGTGTCATCTCCGTCAAGTGCGATGCGATGATAGGAACTGGGCAGAATGAGAAGCGCGACGGCGAGAGTCATCAACCCCAGACCACCGAGTCTGATGTATTGCGCGTGCGCGGGCAATTGCTCAAAACCCTTCTCGAAGATGGAGCGAAACTGAAAACCCAGAATCACCTGCGCGCCGAGCACAAGAATACGCCCTTCCTGCAATGCGGTCTGAACTCTGTCTTTTAGCTTTGCCATTCGACCGTTCTGCTCCTGCACGCAACGCTTCTATGAGTTGTCATGAAACAAGACTCCTGTACTTTTAAACTGTCCACTCTCAGAGCGATTCGGGCCTTTGATGAAAGTATTTAAGGCATAATGAGCAAGCAGCCTGCCACGCTTACGAACTGTCGAACCTGTGGCACACCACAGCAGTAGTCGCCGCCTCGGTTGCGAGCGAAACACAAATGCATCTGAAAAGCCATTACTCTTCAAGATAATTGAAGAGGCTCACGAATATATCAGTACGTGTACGTACTGACCCATCGTTCATCCAACCGTTATAGTTTCAAATCATTTCCACAAAGTCTTTTTTTGAGCACGTTCAGGATGCGAGCGGCAAAAGCCGTCCGCGTGAAGGGCATCGGTTAGCCGGGAGGCAGAGGCCCTGCGGCGTGAGTGGCGACCTGGGCTTGAATTGATATTGAGCTGCTCAAAGCTTCTGCTTCCACTCGGCACTAACATCTTTTGGACAAGCGAATAGGGAGGTAACAATGTTATCGAATAAGAGATTGATCGTCGTCGCACATGTTGCGGCAGTATTGGCCTTCGCACTGGCAGCAGTTGTTGTGACTGCACGGCAGAATTGGGGCTTAGTGCAGGGCAACATGAATCGGAGCGGCGCGCAGAACAGCAACTCTAACTCACAAAACAGCAGCTCTAACCGAAACAGTGGCAATAGCAACTCGAGCAGAAACGACAACGGCAACGCAGCCGGCAGCAGTCGCATGGGCGGCAACACGAATAACAATTCCGGCGGCACAGGGTCGGGCAGCGGGCTGGCATCGACAGATAGAAAGTTTGTGATGGAAGCCGCAATGGGCGGGATGGCTGAAGTCGAGTTGGGGCGCGTCGCAGTCGAGCGTGCTTCGAGCGACAGCGTCAAACAGTTCGGCCAGCGCATGATCGACGATCACACGCGCGCCAATGAAGAGTTGATGCAGTTGGCTTCAAGTCTCGGCGTAACGCTTCCGACCGCGCTCGATGCAAAGCATCAGGCTCTGTTGGCAAAGATGTCACGGCTTTCAGGCGCGGCCTTTGACCGTGAATATATGAAACAGATGGTCAAAGACCACGAAAAGAGCGTCGCACTCTTTCAACGCGAAGCGACGCGCGGCAGCCACGCTGACCTAAAGTCGTTTGCCTCGCAGAAACTGCCTACGCTTCAGGAGCATCTTCAGATGGCTCGATCAATGGCAATGGGCGGCAAGAACCGCAGCACATCGAACAGCCACAACATGGGAGCGTCGCATCCATAACGCGATCTAATTTCAGAGAGGAAAGAGGAGCTGAGGGAGTGCAGATTAAAAGAGAGCTGACCGATGCCGGAAATCTGCGCTCCCTCACTCTATCGCAGGAATTCTAAATGCCAAAAGAGAGCCAGTTAAATCTAGATTCGCAGGGCGGGGCGGCAGCCGATTTCGAGCGCGGCTCGATCTTTTTTGTCGGCACAGCGACAGTCATTCTGCGATACGCAGGCTTTACGATTCTAACCGACCCGAACTTTCTGCACGCAGGCGATCACGTCCACTTGGGTTACGGGCTTACCGCAGAGCGCTTGACCAACCCTGCGCTCGAAATCGAGCAGTTGCCCGCGCTCGACTTCTGTGTGCTTTCGCATTATCACGGCGACCACTTCGACCGCATCGCCGAAGAGCGTCTGCGCAAAGATTTGCCCATCATCACAACCGAGCATGCCGCAACCGAGTTAAAGGACAAGGGCTTTACCGCGCCGGTCGCGCTCGATACTTGGGATTCCATCACGGTGCGTAAGGACGAAGCGACGGTGCGCATCACCTCGATGCCGGGCAGACACGGCCCGCCAATCGTCGAAAAATTCCTGCCGACCGTGATGGGCAGCATGCTCGAATTCGAGCCTGCGCCCGGACAAACCGCCCTGCGTCTCTACATCACGGGCGACACGCTTGTGTTTGACGATCTCAACGAGATTCCGCGTCGCTATCCGCAGATTGACCTTGCGCTCTTTCACCTCGGCGGCACGCAAATTCTCGGCGTGCTTTTGACGATGGATGCCGAGCAAGGGGTCGAGGCCATTCGCATCATCAACCCGCGCGAGGTCATTCCAATTCATTACAACGACTACGAAGTCTTTAAGTCGCCGCTTGAGGATTTCAAAAAGGCTGTGGAGGCCGCGGGCTTTGCAGAC
>CBDUCU010000187.1:0-7276 GCA_965365725.1 uncultured bacterium
GTTTGAAGATTTGGATATGGAAGCGGCTGGCGCTTTAGCCTCTTGAGACCGCCTTGAAGGCAAGGCTATTCCTCGCGCTTCCGCCCGAGACCAAAACGCCAATACAAAAGGAGGCGAGAAGATGTTTGCCAATACAACCAAGACGTGTTGGATAAGACGTGCGCTCGGAATCTATCTGGTTCTGATGGGGCTGGCTTTAACCCTCGCCGCCGCCTTTTCTGCAACCTCTTGACGACTCTCACAACAAAACGTGTGGCGCTGACGCGAACGCTCAAACGTCTGAAGCGACACACGCGTGAAATTCTTCTTCGTTTAGGAGGAGTAGGAAAAATATGGACGGAACGGCGCTCATCTATGCCGAAGGCGCGCTGGGCACGGCGCGCGGGCGGACAGCAAACGGGCTGCTTCGATACAGCCGCCGCTATCAAATTCTCGGAGTCGTTGACAGCCGCTTCGCAGGATGCAGCGCCGGCGAGGTCGTGCGCGGCGTCGAGCGGGAAACGCGCGTCTTCAGAGATTTCGACGAGGCGCTTAACGCGCTCGACGAGCAGCCTCGCTATCTGGTCGTCGGTCTTAACACGGAAGATGCGCGCGAACTGCCGCGTGGGTTTCGAGAAGTAATTAAGAGCGCGATTGCGCGCCGGATCAATGTTGACAGCGCGCATCGCCCTTATCTGCACGACGATGCTGAGTTTCCGCAGCTCGCCATGCGCGGAGGCCGCCTGCGCAGCGTCGGTTATCCGGCGCATCACAAACAATTGCACGGCTATACAGGCCGTTTGAACGATGTTTCGGCTAAGCGCATCGCCATCGTCGGCACAACCGCTCCTGTCGGCGGTAAAAACGTGACGAGTCGGCTGCTCGCGCAAGCGCTTGAAGCGCGCGGCGTGCGTTCGGAGATGATCGGCACAAGCGTCGAGTCGTGGTTTCAGGGTGTCCGCCACACGGTCATCCTGGAGTCCGTCATACAGAGATGCGTGCCCGGCGAGCTTGAGCACGCGATCCTTCAAGCGTTTGAAGACGCACGCCCCGATGCACTCGTGCTCGAAGGGTATGGAAGCCTTCTCAACCCGGAAAATCCGACAGGAATCGCGCTGCTGACAACGGCGCGGCCAAGCTTAATTGTCATTCAACACGCACCGGCGCACGAAGCGTTTGATACAGCAGACGCTTTCGGCGAAAAGGCGCTTGCACAACACATCAAAGCGGTCGAAGCAGTGTCACAGTCTCCCGTCGTCGCCGTCGCGCTCAGTCACACGGAGCTTGGAGGTGAGAAAGTTAAAGACGCATCGCGTGCATTAAGCGCGTCCATCAAGCTTCCGGTGCTCGATGTTTTGGACGACGGCGCGAAGACATTGGCCGACGTAGTGTGCGGCGAGTTGGGATGGGGTGAGACGGCGATGCAAACGGCTGCCTGATTTATCTTTGATTTATCAGTCGTTCAGCGTGCGCGGATAAATTCTGTTGACAATGGTGTGGGTTTCAATAAAATGCGGACGTTCGTTTTTTATGCCGAAGCTCAGCACCGAAGCTCTGGAGGTAAAACGCGCCCGGATCGAAGAGGCCGCCAAGCAACTCTTCATCAAGCGCGGCTTTCATGCGACCTCGATGCGCGACATCGCTCGCGGCGCTGACACTTCGCTCGGCAATCTCTACAACTATTACAAAACGAAGGAAGACATTCTTGAATCGATCATCGGGCGTTATCAGAAGGTGATTGATTCGCGTCTGCGTTCGATCTTCGATGAGATTGAAGAGCCTTTCGACCCGGACAGTCTCGTCAAGTTCGGGCATCTCATACGCGGCCTTGTCAGCGCGCATTCGGACTTCTGGCTGTTGATGTATATCGACGTGCTGGAATTTGAAAATCATCATTTTCGCAAGATGTTTGAAGGTTTGACCGCCACGCTGCGTCGCCGTTTCGCGCCCTACTTCGAGCGACTCAAACGCGAAGGCGCGCTCTATGACGGCATCGACCCGGCGGTCGGGTTTACGGCGGCCTACATGCAGTTTTTCAACTACTTTCTGGTCGAAAAACTCTTTGGCGGCAAACGTCATCTCGGCATGAGCGACGACCGCGTCATCGAGACGTTGACGGAGATATTCTGTCGCGGCGTGATGCGGCCTCACGAGGCCGACAAGTTGCCGAGGGCGGCGACCAAAAAGCAAAGCAAGTAAAACTATACGGACAAGACGCGCCCGTACGCGGCGCGAGACACCAACCGGCGGCGCGAAATTTTTGCGTCGCCACTTCTTGCGACTTAAGAAAAACGTACGTTCGTTTTTATTTTCCTCGTCCACGCATTGTGAATACTGTTGGAGGTCATCGAGATGTTTTCGTTGAAACGTTTTGCATCAATTGCGTTGCTCCTTTCTTGTTATGCATCTCTCGCATTTGGGCAAGGAGCTACGGGACAGATAACCGGTACGGTTTCAGACCAGCAGGGCAGTCGTGTCGCTGGAGCGACCGTGACGGTCACGGGTCTCGACCTCGCGCTCGAGCGGCAAGCAACAACGAATGAAGAGGGCGATTTTGCCGTCCTGCTTTTGCCGCCCGGTCGCTACAAGGTCGAAGTCTCGGCGCAGGGCTTTGGCCGCGTCGTCGTCGAGAGCGTCACGGTCAACGTCACGCAGACGGCGACGCTTTCTGATTTGAAGCTTGCGCCCGCGCTTGAAGGCGACAGCATCACCGTCACCGCCGAGGGCACGCTCATCCAACAGGAGAGCACGCAGGTGGGCCGCGTCATCGAAGAGACGCAGCTACGACAACTGCCGCTTCCGACGCGCAACTTCCAGCAGCTTCTCGCGCTTTCGCCGGGCACGTCGGCCAGCGTCTCAAACAACACCGAGCTTGGGCGCGGCGACGCAATCATCACCGTCAACGGACAGCGCACGACCTCCAACAACGTCCGCATCAACGGTATTGATGCAAACTCGGTCGGCACCAACTCAACGCCCAATATCGCCGTGCCTGCCACAGACTCTCTGCAAGAGTTTATCGTCCAGACTTCACTCTACGATGCTTCGCAGGGGCGCAACGCGGGCGGCAACGTCGAGGCCGTAACGCGCTCGGGTGGGCGCGAATTTCACGGCAATCTTTACGAGTTTTTACGCAACAGCAAACTCAACGCCAACGACTTTTTTCTCAACGCGGCGGGCCGCCCGCGCCCCGTGCTCAACCGCAACCAGTTTGGCGGAACGCTCGGCGGCCCCATCATCAAAGACAAGTTCTTTTTCTTCGGCTCGTATCAGGGGACGCGCGAGCGCAACGGCGCGTCGCTCAACAACAGTCTGACGTTCCCCATTCTACCCGCAGGGTTGACCGACGCGAATCGAACGGCCGCCGGGCTTGGTGCGACCTTTGGATTGAACCCTGCGTTTGTCAGCCCCATCGCGGTTGCGCTCTTGAATGCGCGTCTGCCGTCGGGCGAGTTTGCCATCCCTTCGCCGAACGCGACGACGGGGCTTGCGCCGCTCGCGGGCGTGCTCACGCCGCGCTCCGGCATCTCGACCTTCCGCGAAGATCAGTTCAACGCAAACTTTGATTACAGCTTTAGCCAATCGCACACGCTCGCGGTCAAGAACTTCTTCGCCTCGAACCCGACCTTTCAGTCGAACTATAACTTCGCAGGTCTGGGCAACGGGCCGCTCCAACTTCCGGGCACGGGCGGCGACCTCGACATCATCCAGGCCCTCTCTTCGATTACGGACACATACGTCGTCTCGCCGAACGTTATCAATCAGGCGCGCGTGGGCTTTAGCCGTCTGCGCGTCACCTCCGTTCCCGAAGAGCCTTTTACGGCGCAGGAGTTTGGCATCACAAATCCGCTCGCCGCGCTCTATCCGGGACTCCCGACCATCAGCGTCACGGGTCTTTTCAATCTCGGCTCGTCTCCGCTCGCAGATCAATCGTCCCGCATCAATACCTTCACCGCGCAGAACACGCTCTCCGTCATCGCAGGTCGCCACCGCTTGCGCATCGGCGGCGAGTATCGACGCTCGCAGGTCAACTTCTACTTCAACGCGTTTTCACGCGGACAGCTTATCTTCCCGACGTTTACAAACTTCCTGCTCGGCCAATCGGTCTCAATCATCGGGTCGGGCGTTGTTGATCGCGCGTTTCGCGTCAACGACCTCTCCGGTTTTGTGCAGGACGATTGGAAATTGACAGACCGTCTGACCTTAAATCTCGGTCTGCGCTACGACTTTTACGGTCTGCCAAAGGAGAAGTACGGCCGGCTCGTCAACTTTATCCCCGAACAGTTCCGGCAGGGCACGCTTGCCGCTCCTGCGGGCGGGCCAAACGGCTTTGTGCAGGCGGGCAACGCTGTGAACCCTCTGCCGGGCGTGCCCGAGGTTGAAGACACGCTCGTTCCGCAGGACAAAAACAACTTCGCTCCGCGTATCGGACTGGCCTATCGTCTAAACGACAAGGGTACGCTCGTGGCGCGCGGCGGCTACGGAATCTATTACGACCGCATCTCCACGCGCTTTGCCAACACGCAGCTTTTCAACTTTCCGTATCTCGCGCTCGGTGTAGGCGTTTTCCGCCCGCTTGCCACGCCCTTCGCTCCAGTACCGCAGCCCGGAGCGTTTCCCGTCAACGCGACGATTCCTTCGCCGCTCGCGCCGCTCGGCATCCTGATTAGCGGCGTGTACGTCAATCCAGATTTGCGCACGCCCTACATTCAGCAGTACAACGCGAACGTCCAATGGGAGTTTGCCAAAGACTTTCTGCTCGAAGCCGGTTATGTCGGCTCGAAGGGGACGAAGCTTCTGCAACTGCTCACGCTCAACCAGCCAATCTTGCGTCAGGTGGGAGCGAGCTATAACGCGGCGACCGATGCATTTGTTGCGCCCTTCGGCCCGTTTATCTCGGCGCAGAAGAATGCGACGGGTGGGTTGCAGGCCGTTTCGACAGACTCTAATTCCAGATACAACTCGCTTCAGGTGAGCGTCGCCAAGCGTTTTAGTCACGGTCTTCAGTTTCTCTCGGCCTATACCTTCGGTCGTTCGGAAGATTATTACTCGGGCGGCACGGTCAACGAGCTTGTCTCGACACCGGGCGATCAGCGCAACTGGAAGACCAACTATGGGCGTTCCGACTTCGACCGCACGCACCGTTTTGTGACGAGCTTTGTTTACGACCTGCCGGGACTTGCCGAGCAAAATTCTTCCGCGCGTTGGGTGCTCAACAATTGGCAGATCAACGGCATCTTTGTCGCGCAGACGGGCCTGCCCTTTTCGATCATTCAGGTGCCGGACAACAACACCGTGCAGCGCGCAAACTTTGCGCCGGGGGCAAACAATCTTGAGGGCAGCGGTCGCACGCAGGACAGACTCAATCAGTATTTCAACACGACGGGCTTTGTCTCGTCCGCACAGTGTATCGCTGTGCCTGCGGCGCAGACGGCGGCCTGCGGCGGCGTAACGCGCGCAGGTTTTGCGCCAAACCCGTTCTTCGACCCCAACGCGCCATTCGGCAACACGGGGCGCAACATCCTGACCGGGCCGGGACAGAAAAATGTTGATTTCTCGGTCGTCAAATTCCTGCCCTTTACCGAACGCTGGCGCGGCGAATTGCGCGCAGAGTTTTTCAACCTTTTCAACTGGGCAAACTTTGCCAACCCGAACAGCAACATCTCCGTGCCTGCGACCTTCGGGCGCATCACGCAGACGAGCGCCGGGCCGCGCGTCATACAGTTCGCTTTCAAGCTCAACTTTTAACTAAACGATGAAGCGATGAACGCGGCAGCATGAGCCGAAAAGCTTTTGATTCCGCGTTTATCGTTCATCATTCATCGCTTGTTAATATGCCTCATGCGCAGCTCACAGACGTACGGCTCTACTACGAAGAGCACGGTCGGGGCGCTCCGCTCGTGCTGGTGCCGGGCTTCGGGATGGGGCATTGGATCTGGTTCAAACAGGTCTCGGACTTTGCGCAAAAATTTCGCACGATAGTTTTTGACCCGCGCGGCGTGGGAGGCTCCGAGCAACGCGACGAGCCTTTGTCGATTCGCACGCTGGCGGATGATCTGGCCGCTCTGCTCGATAAGCTAAGCATCGATGGCGCGCATATTGTCGGCTCATCTTTTGGTGGTTTCGTCGCGCAGGAGTTTGCGCTGGCACATGCGTCGAAAGCGCGTAGTCTCGTTTTGTGCTGCACAAGTTTTGGCGGGCCAAGACATTGCCCGCCCGCGCCAGAGACGCTTGCAGCGATTGCTTCGACAAAAGGACTCCACACGGAAGAGCGCGTGCGCGAAAATCTGCGCATCGCATTCTCAGACAGTTTTGTCGCTGAGCGTAGTGAAGTGATTGAACGGTTGGTCGATGCAAGCGGCGAAACTTGCGTCCCCGAATTTGTCTATCAGCGACAGCTTCAAGCGGCTTTGAATTTCGATGCCTCCGAGAGAGTCGCGCAAATCCGAACCCCGACGCTCGTCGTGACAGGCGATGCTGATCGCATCGTGCCGTTTGAAAATTCGCACAACCTTGCTGCACGCATCCCCGGCGCGCGACTCCATATCGTCGAAGGCGGCAGCCACACTTTCTTTATCGAGCGCGCGGGCGAATTTAATCGCGCGGTTGTCGAGTTCATTGAAAGCATTGGTTGAAAGCCAAAATCGAATTATTGAGAAAGATGGGTTTCAGCGCAGAGAGACACAAAGACACGGAGACAAAGTTCAATCAAAACTATATCTCCGTGCCCCTGTGTTTCTTCTGATCTGATTGATTTTATGACCTACGCACGCATCATCGGCACAGGCTCTTACGTGCCGGAAAAAGTTCTGACGAATGAAGACCTCAGCCGCATGCTTGGCGAGGACGTCAACGAATTCGTCTCGCAAGTCATCGGCATACATGAACGACACGTTTGCGCCGAGGATGAGAGCACGGCTGATCTTGCCACCGAAGCGGCGCGCCGCGCGCTCGAAGCGGCCAGAGTTGCCCCGGAAGACATCGACCTCATCGTGCTTGCGACCGACACGCCCGAATACATCTCGCCCGCCACGTCGGTCGTCGTCCAGCATCGACTTGGCGCACGGCGCGCCGGCACGTTCGATATAAACTGCGCCTGCGCCGGTTTCGTCACAGCGCTCGACGCGGCTTCAAAATATGTTGTGGCCGATGCGTCCTACAAAAACGTTCTTGTCGTCGGCGTATATGCGATGAGCAAGTATCTGGATTGGACGGAGAAAAAGACCGCCACGATCTTTGCCGACGGCGCGGGCGCGGTCGTTCTCCAGGCTTCGGAAGAACGTCCCGGGTTTCTCGC
>CBDUCU010000188.1:0-7274 GCA_965365725.1 uncultured bacterium
CCGCCCGTCGCCGCGCCCACCAAAGCGGCAGGTACGCCGCCGCGCATCAGACCCAGAAGCGCGTGAACGCCTGCGTTTTTGAGTATGCCCCACCACCCGTTGCGGTCTTTTGCCGGGTTCTCTGTTTCGTAAGTAATTTGCTTTTCAAGACGACCGGCAGGGTCTGCAAAGCGCGGGCGTGTGGCTGATTGCGTCTCATCGAACTCGACACCTGACTCTACAGTGATCGGAGCGTCATCTGTAAGGGGAGTCGCGCGGCGAGGCCGCAATATGGGAACGCCGCTCGAAGTCGAGGCTTCGGGTTGTGGTAAGGATGCGCTTTTTGTTTGCCGGTCGAGAGCATCGCCAACGGCGCGGGCGAGCGGGGGCAAATCTTGCCTTTCGCGCCCGACCTCAACCGGCGTGCGACCGTCAGGCGCGGCGGCGCTCGTTGTGCGCGCGACGCTCATCGGCGTAGCCTGTCCGTCCTGAGCATTTTTGGTTTGTATCACCGCTTCGAGCACGGTGCGACCATCAGGCAAACGCTCGTCCATCGGGCGGCGCTCGGATGCGGCTATGACGTTTGGTTTCTTACGCGCAAATTGAAGCCACTCAGGAAGGGGCATGATTTTGTTTCCTTGTCAGTTCTTACCAATCATTACTATTTCGTGGAGTCTGGCGGCTGTTACTTGTGTCTCATCGAGCAAGCAATAGTCGATGACGCGTTCGCGCTGTTCACGGGTCAGCGTTATGCCGTCGCGCGTCTCGAGGTAGGCGACTGCGCCGGCTGTTTCGCTCTCGATCAGGTGGAGCGTGCGCGCGCTTGAAGGCGGGAGGTGATGCTGCTTTGACGTTCGCATGTTCTATTTCATTTTTTCAAGTTGCCCCTCTGCTTCAGAGATGAAACATTTAAGCACCTCGATGCGCGCCAGCATCGTGGCCTGCTGCTCGTCGAGCAGCTTAAAATGTCGCTCGCGCGGGTCGGGGAAGCCCGACCACGCGTTTAGCTCACGCAGCGTCGGCGGCTGCTTCATTTTTCCCTCATGAGCGGGCAGTTCGTGCTTTGTGATGTAATCGATTGCTCTCTTCCAAGCTGCGATGTTGTCCGCCAGACGGGCGCGCTCCGCTCGCCGCCCCGCTTCGGCGGCGGTCTCGGGCGGATCCCAGGACGCGCGCACCTTGTCGGGGAAGGACTCGATGATTCGACGCAAAGCGGCTAATTCCGCCGTCGCTTGTGCAAGCGGAACGGCTTCGCTGTAAGGGGTCACGTTCGAGACGATTGCTTCGAGATCGGCTTCGCGCTTGCGCAGTTCAGAGAATCGCTCTTTGAGTTTGTCAATTTGCTCACGCTGTTGGCGTTCTTCTTCCGACTTCCTTCTTTGCCGTGCTTCTGCATCTCGGCGGCGGATAGAATCTAAAGAAACATATTTATCCAGCATGACTTCTCTCCAACGAAAAAGCCCGCCGTTCGAGGCCCTGACGAGAAGGCGCTTGAAACAGCGAGCAGTTATAGTGCTCTGTATTCTCTTATCAACGTCGCGCACAAGCGACGCTTCTGACATTATACATTTACCGCGCCTCACCCGCCGCAGAAACTTTCATCTGGCAGAGGCCGAAACTCTTTGATCTCGCGTTCAATTTCGGCCAAGTCGCTTTCGATGCATCGCAACTCGTCTTTAGTGCGCTGTGCCTCATCACGCAAACGCACAGTCGCGGCTGTCGATTCGCCTTGCTGCTCGGTTGGTCGCCAATTCAGACCGAAACCGGCAGGTGATTGCGGTTCAGGTAGGATCGCGCCGCGCATGTCTCGTCTAAGAATTCTCATCAGTTAGATTTCCTCTCTTTCAATTGAGGGCCAACAGCAAACGCTGTGGAGCGCGAACGTGTTCTGCAAGAGCATGCGCCGTCGAGCACATCACATCATCAAGCAACTCATCTGCGGTACGTCCCGACACGAAGCATACGAACTCATCAAAAGCGCGGTCGCCGAAGTAGCTGCCTGCATGAGCCAGAGTATTGACGAGTAGTTTAAGCACTGTTTCGTTCATCTACTTGTAAATGAAAACGCCCGCCGAAGTGCGGGGCGGAGCGCGAGCGGCGAGCACGCAGCCTCGACTGTCGGCGGGCGGGAACCTTGAAGGGTTAGCAGCCCTTACGAATTGTCACTCTCAGTTTATCACGCTAGAGATTGACGCGAGCAGGCGTTTATCTTGCGTCGAAGTCAGTTTTTTTCGATGCAATTTGTGGAACGATTCTGGAACGATTCTTCGTTCATCTTCCTGCATCTTCTCGCATCTTCCTTCCGGCGTGACGGGCTGCAACCTGTTGTGTTTTGTAGGTTCTCGCATCTTGCTGCATCTTTCTTCAGACCCCCGACGCAGAAGACGCGCATTCGTTAAGCGTCTGCTCGCCTGTTTTCTCTAAAGCGTGCGGTGAACGCTTTAGTAGAACAGGAATCCATCCATCAAAAAGAATAAAATCTTGAAGGCCGACCGATGGAAGTTTAAGAAATCAGCGCTCAGGCGAACGTCTGCGGCGGCGACGTAAATCGACGAGGCGGCGCAGCATCTGCGGAGAGATAAGAGCGGTCTTGACGACGGAGCCGGTCGAGAAGCGCTGCGCGAGCGAGCGAAAGAGACGTGCGGCGCGCGTGTCGTAGCCGAACCACCAGAGGTCTTCAAAACGCGCGAGACGGTTGACGTGAATATGCACGGGCGCGACCATCTCAAGCAGCCCCAAACGCCCGTGCGTCCGGCCCAAGCCGCTCTGTTTGACTCCGCCCCAGGGGGTTTGCGCGATGGCGTGCGTGTAGAGAACTTCGTTGACCATTACTGTACCGGCCTCGATACTTGCGGCGACGCGGCGACCACGCCGCAAGTTTTTTGTCCACACGCTCGCCGTCAAACCGAACGGGCTGTCGTTCGCCGCACGCACGACTTCATCTTCGGTCTTAAACTTCATCACGGGCAGCACCGGCCCGAAAGTCTCTTCGCGCATAACGAGCATCGTGTGATCGACATCGTTGAGCACGGTCGGCTCGTAAAAAGTTCCGCGCTCGTCCACCAAAGAATTAACCCCTGCACGTTGGCCGCCCGTCAGAATTTTTGCGCCGCGTTCGACCGCGTCTGAGATGTGTTCTTCAACCGTGCGCAGTTGCCTTTCGCTCGACATCGCACCCACATCGAACGCTTCAACGGCGCTTGCGCCCTGTCGTAGCGCGCGGGTCTTTTCGACGACACGCGCGAGGAAATCCGCAGCGACGGATTCATGTACGTAGCAGCGCTCGACCGATGCACAGGCCTGGCCCGAATTGGCAAACGCGCCCCACACGGCTGCGCTCGCAGCAAGCTCCACGTCCGCATCTTCAAAGACTATGAACGGGTCTTTGCCGCCAAGTTCTAAGACGATGGGTGTGAGACTTCGCGCGGCCGTCTCGGCCACGCGCTTGCCGGTCGCCACGCTTCCCGTAAACATGATCTTGTCAACGCCCGCTTCCGTCAGGGCTGCGCCCGTCGAGCCGTCGCCCGTCACGACTTCGAGTAGTCCTTCGCTGAGTCCTGCACGCCGGAACACGTCCGACATCTTGAGCGCGACAAGCGGAGTCAATTCGCTCGGCTTAAGCACAACGGCGTTTCCCGCCATCAAAGCCATCACGACTTCGCCGAGCGGAATCGCCCAGGGAAAATTCCAGGGCGAGATAATTCCAACCACGCCCAACGGACGATACTCGATGCGCGACGTGCGACCCAAAAGTCCATAAAGCCCTATGTCGAGCCTCTCATCTTTCAACAACGCCGCAGTTCTTCGAGCGAAATACTGCATGAGGTCGAGCGTCGGCGTGATCTCCATCGAGACGGCCTCGACCGCAGGCTTGCCCGTCTCGCGCGAGATGAGCGCGGCAATCTCATCCAGCTCCGCAAGCACGATTGCGCGCGCGCGCATTACGACCGACGCGCGTTCTTTGTAACCGCGCGCGGCCCAACCTTTCTGCGCCGCGCGCGCGCGCCCAACCGCTTTGCCCACTTCAACGGATGAGAGCAGAGGCACGCGCCCAACCTCTTCGCCCGTCGCCGGGTTGAAGGAGACGATTTCTTCAGGCGCGGCTTGTGTCTGCGCGGCCCGGCGTGGTTCTTTAATCTCTTTGACGTGTGTGCTCATCTGTATTCTCGCGGCGAATTATCGCGCAAAAAGGTTTCGGGCGAAAGCTTCAAAACCTTTTACGCGCGGCGCGGGCTGCTGGATTCTCAAGCGCCGCCTGCATGGATGGTTCGCGCCGCTTTTGTCTTCTCACAAAGCTGGCTTGTAAACTGGGCGTGAAATAAATCGAATGGAGAGATATTGTTGATGCTCAGACCGCAGCTTGCGGAATTTATGCGTCGGATGGAGACAGGCTCGGTGGCGATTCTGCCCGCCGCGCGCGAGACGCGCCGCTCAAACGACACCGATTATCGATTCCGGCAAGACTCGGATTTTTTCTATCTGACGGGCTTCCGTGAACCCGATGCAATCGCCGTCCTCGCGCCCTCGCATGCCGAGCATAAGTACACGCTCTTTGTCCGCCCGCGCGACCCTGAACGCGAAATCTGGGATGGCCGGCGCGCAGGCATCGAAGGCGCAAAAGAGATTTACGGCGCTGACGCTTCGTTTCCCATCGCAGAGTTTGCAGATAAATTGTCGGATATTCTCAACGGCGCGCGCAGTCTCTACTATCGTCTGGGCGACGGGCGCACTGACCTTGACGCGACGCTCATCAAACAGATCGCCGCGATGCGCGCGATGGGGCGGCGCGCCGTCCATCCGCCCGCGTCGATTATCGACCCCGCGACGATTCTCCATGAGATGCGGCTTATCAAAACGGACGACGAGATCGCTCTCATGCGTCGCTCAGCCGAGATTGCCGGTGAAGCTCATCGAGAGGCGATGCGCGCCGTGCGTCCCGGCCTCAACGAATATGAGATCGAAGCTCTCGTCGAATACGTGTTTCGCAAACGCGGCGCGACGGCTCCCGCCTACACGACGATTGTCGGCGGCGGCGCAAACGCGACCGTGCTTCACTACATCGAAAACAACTCAACTTTGCGCGACGGCGACCTGCTCCTGATCGATGCGGGCGCGGAGTATGAAGGCTATGCTTCCGACATCACGCGTACGTTTCCCGTCAACGGACGTTTTAGCGAAGCGCAACGCGACATCTACAATCTTGTCCTCAAGGCGCAAGAGGAGTGCATCCGGCTCGTCAGGCCCGGCGTGACGATGGACGATCTAAACAAACGCTCGGTTGAGATACTAACCGAAGGCATGCTCGGTCTCGGTCTGCTCAAGGGCGACGCGGCAAAGCTTATCGAAGAGGAAAAGTATAAGCAGTTCTACATGCACCGCGTCGGCCATTATCTCGGCATGGACGTGCACGACGTGGGCCGTTATCACACCGACGCACAAGAATCGCGCCCGCTTGAGCCGGGCATCTGTCTGACGATTGAACCCGGCATCTATGTTGCCGAATATGTTGCCGAAGCGACCGCAGACGCGCCCGACAAATATCGAGGCATCGGCGTTCGCATCGAAGACGACGTGCTCGTCACGCACGAGGGCTGCGAAGTACTCACATCCTCTGCGCCGAAAGAAACCGAAGAGATCGAGCAATTGATGGCGCGCTAAAGAGCTTCACCGCGTTTGGCTTCGCCGGGGGCGTTCGCTAAACTTGGCTTAAAGGGTCAAAAAATTCATTTCGGATAACAGATTGATGAGTGAACTCAATGAGAAGCGTTGGGCCGTTGTCAGCGAGCGCGGCTGCGAAGCACAAGGGTTAAAGCACCGGGATGCAGCGCAACTCGTCCGTCGCCTTAAAGACGAGCGTCTGAGCGGACTCTGCGTCATCACGGACGCGGCCGCCCGCCTGCAAAGAGCCGCGCAAGTATCGCCCAACGGAAACCAATCTCCGACAAAAAAAACGTCCCGCCACAAACGCTCCACGTCGAAGAAGAAAGAAACGACGTGATTTGTGGCGCACGCAAAAATTCTAAAGGTTAATTAAAGACGAAATCCGCGACAAGCGGCAGATGGTCTGAGGCGACAAGCGCAGTGAGGCTTTTGTGAAGCCAGAGGCGTTCGAGCCTGAGCGTAGGGTCGTAATAGACGTGGTCGAGATGAAGAATCGGAAGCGGCCCAGGGTAGGTACGCGCTCCGCGCAAATGCTGGCGCACGTCGGCGCTTTCGAGCTCTTCCGCCAGCAGACGCGAAGCAAGACCACGCGTCCACTCGTTAAAATCTCCAAGCACGACGCGCGGCCCGCTCAATTCTTCCTTTTTAAGAATCTCATGACTAACGAGCTTGCGCCCCTGAAAACGTCGCTCGATAAAAGCCGTGCCGAGATGCGCGTTAAAGACGTGTAAGAGCAGCCCGTCTTTCAATCTTAAATCAGTGCGCAGACACCCGCGCGGCTCGCGCCCGCGCCAGGTGATGTCGTGATTGCAGACGCGCTCAACGGGCAGACGCGTCAGCGTCACGTTGCCGTAAGCGCCGCCCTTGTGACGGCGGCATTCGCCGATGCGAAATTCGTAGCCGAGTTCTTCGGCGATAAAGCGCGCCTGCTGATGCTCGTGCTCGCGGTCTTCGTGATTGACGACCTCTTGCAGTGCGACCACGTCCGCGTCAATCTCGCGCAACACCGACGCAATCCGCGCCGGACGGACGCGCCGGTCGAGTCCCTGACACTTATGCACGTTGTATGTGGCGATGCGGAGCATGGTTCTTAACTGTTATTGTTGCCGTTCGAGCAGGCGGCCCAACTGTTCATGTATGCGCTCGCTCAACGGGCGACGCTTCCATTCGCTGAGCGTGACGGCGCGGCTCTCCGCACGGTCGCGCGAAAAATCTTTGATGAGACGCGCGGCCAGCTCCGGATCGTAGGCTGCCAGATTTACTTCGTCGTTTAAGCCAAAAGAGCGATTGTCAAAGTTTGTCGAGCCGACGACCGACCACACGCCGTCGATGACCATCGATTTGGTGTGAATCATCGCCGGTTGATACTCGTAGATGTTTGCTCCGGCTTCGAGCAGATCGCCGAACAGACGGCGGCTCGAACGTCTCGTTAAAAGATGGTCGCTCTTTGCCCCCGGCACAATGACCTCAACCTGCACGCCGCGCTCGCGGATGGCCTTCGCCATCTCCTGCCGCGCGCTCCAATCAGGAAGGAAATATGGAGTCGTAATCAGCACGCTCTTTTGCGCCGAGGCAAGAAGCGTCTGGTAGAGCATGCGCGCGTGCGTCGAGCGCCCCGCCGAGGGCGAGCTGTT
>CBDUCU010000189.1:0-7267 GCA_965365725.1 uncultured bacterium
CAACGGTAAAAGTCGGCATCCAAGCACAACCCATCAGCAGCCCGAGTGCGGCAACTGCCACAAAGACCCACACAAGCACGCGTACGCCGCCCCAACGGTCGGCCATCCAACCGCCGATGGGGCGCATGAGCGTTGCCAGAACGACGAAACCGGCGGTACGCGCGCCCGCGTCTGTCGGCGTTAGATTGAAGAGGTCGCGCAGAAGCGTCGGCAAATAGATCGAGAAGGCGACAAAGCCGCCGAAGGTCAAAAAGTAGAAGAGCGAGAGCACCCACGCGAGCCGCGAGCGCTTGAGAACCGAGAGATTTTCCGAAAGCGTCTTTGGCTTGGCCGTCGTCGCCGCATCACGCGCAAAGATATAGAAGACAACGCCCCACGCAAGAGCCAACGCAGCAAAGACGAAAAAGACTGGCCGCCAAGAGTTGCCGAAGACATAAGCAACCAGAACTGGCGCGCCAAAGACCGCGATTGATTGCCCGATGTTTCCCATCCCGTAAACGCCGAGTGCCGTACCTTGTTTCTCAGCCGAAAACCATTTTGAAGTGAACCCGACACCCACAGGAAACGTTGTCCCGGCCAGCCCTAAGAACAGACCGAGAAAAAGTAGCTGCGTATAGCTTGTCGAGAAACCGATGCCGATGGCGGGCACGGCTGAGAGGATGAGTAGTGCGGCAAAGACTCTTCGTCCGCCGAAACGGTCGGCCAACATGCCTGCCGGTAGACGGCCTATTGATCCGAGCAGAACGGGAATCGCAATCAGAAGGCTTTTGCTCGTTGCTGAAAGTTGATAAAGCTGCGTAAAGGTCGGTGCGAGCGCAGCAATCAATCCCCAGACCGCGAACGAAGCGGCAAAGGCTGTGGTCGAAAAAAAGAGAGCGCGGGCGGCACCCGGCTTGAATGTTTCCGACATTAATATTTCCTCAAAGAGTTATTATTTGAATACCAAACCCTAAGGCGATTCGGTCTCGATGGCGGGCTCTTCATCACAGCGTTTGCAGTTTAGCTCGTAGCCGAGACGCGATGCGCGTCCCTCTTCGCTGAGAACCCACAGACGCTTTATGAGCGGTGGGTCGTGTCGGACGTGCTGTGGATGGCCGCAGTCGAGAATCGCACGCCAGTGGCCTTCATCGTCGTGATCATAGCCGACGATTGAACGTTTCAACGGCGCACCTCGCGTATGTAACCGGTGCTTGTATGCCGGCGCGATGCGGGTCGCCACCAAAGAATGATCGAGAGACAGATAATCCAGCACACGCCCGATGCGACGACAAGCGGCAAAATCTCGCCGTAGCTGTGAGCGAGGGCTGCTTCGACGGCGGCGGCCAGAATCCAGAGCTGCGCGACGTTAATCATGACGAGCATGATAAGACGCGCCTGCTCGACAGCCGTGCGCCCGCGCCCGCCGCGTCTTCTTCCGCCCCGTGCCTCATCGACAGGATAGGCGGTCTGCATTTCTCGCGCCCTGCGACGTGCAAATGCGTCTTCGTCAGAATTAAACGGAACGCTCATGGCTGCCTGCCTTTCTCCCGATGGCCCAGACCTCGCCCCCACGCAGCTCAAGCAACACCTCGTCGAGCGGTCGCGGCGGTGGCCCGTAGAGAACGTTTCCACTACGCACGTCAAAACCGCCTTCATGACATGGACACTCAAGTCGTTGTCGCTTGCGCTCATAATAGACAGGACATGAGAGATGCGAACATTTCTGACCGAAAGCGTGATAATCGCCCTCTACTGTACGGACGAGAATTGCCGTGTCGTCGTCGGTCGGATAGCGAAAATTGAGCGCCGAGCCGGGCATGAGATTTTCTGCGCCCTCGATCTTCCTGGGCGTAAAGGTTTCCGTTTGACGCGAATCGAGCGCGGCTTTTCCAGCAAAGCCGACTGTGCTGACAAAGAGCGCGCTTGAAGTCAGCGCGAGAAAGTTGCAGAACTCACGTCGCGTAACGTGCGCCTCTTCGCTTCGCTCGTAGGGAAAATCGTGCTGATGCGGTGCGACCGCGCGTCTCACATCACGCTCGTCAGACATCTCGCCGTTTATGCTCGGAAGCGACACGAACTCGTTGTTTGCGTTTTCAGAACTCATTGCTCTTGTCTGATTCCTCCACCTGCGTATCAATCCAGGATTCGTTCTGCTCGGGCGCAGTCAAACCGAGCCTTCCTTCAAAAACTCCGCACCCGTCAACTTTGATCTCATCGTCATCGGTCGGAAGCATCAGGAAAACTTTTGTCTCAACGTGCTGGTTGCCAAAGACGTGTACGTTGACGGGCTTCGTCCGTCTGAGCGGGACGATCTGCTCGTAGCGTCCGAACGAGAGCGCGCCCGTCGGACAAACGCTCGCGCACATCGGCTTCAAACCTTCGCTCGTACGGTCGTAACACATGTCGCACTTCATCTGTAGGTGCATCGCCGAGTTATACTTCGGCACGCCGAACGGACAAGCATTGACGCAGTTGCGACAATCGAGACAGCGAGGCTTCAATGCCGACATGACGATGCCTTCCTCGCTCATCTTGATGGCGTCCGCCGGGCAGACGAGCGCGCACGTCGGTTCCGTGCAGTGCATGCAGACGGTCGGCATCGTCGCGGTCGTCTCTGCGCGGTCGAGATAATCGACAAAGATCATCGAATAACCTTTGTGCGTCCCACACTCACGACAGGCAGCGACACACGAACGACATCCGATGCAACGCTGCGGGTCGATAAACATCGTCTCTTGCATATCGTGCTGTTAGCTATTAGCTGTTAGCCGTTAGCTTTTTCCTCCTTACACCGTTCTCGTTTGCATCGTCAGTCCGCTCGTCGAGCCAGCCGCTATCAAAAATTCTGAAAGCTAAAAGCTAAAAGCTAATAGCTAATAGCTTTTTAACTTCCGCCGTCGCGCAGGCGTGAGACAGAGCTGCGCTCTGCGCCGCGACGTTGTTTGCCAAGAAGGGGCAGCTCGCGCGAATGAATTTTTTCAATCCTCGCGGAGCACGCTTTGTATTCGGGTATCTTCGATGTTGGATCGAGCGCAGGATTTGTCAGTTGATTGACGGCCAACTGCTCGCCCCAGTGATACGGGATAAAGATCGTGTCGGGTCGAATCGTTCTTACGATGAGAACTGGAAAGATGCCTTCGCCGCGACGAGAGACGACTTTGACGCGCTCGCCGTCCGCGACTTTTAAGCGCGCCGCCGTCTCAGGGTGAATCTCGACGTAAGGTTCAGGACATTGCTGGACGAGAAAGCCGATGCGTCGCGTCTGATTGCCGGAAAGATATTGATAGACAACGCGCCCGCTTGTCAGAATCAGTGGAAACTCTTCGTCAGGAGTTTCATTCGGCGGATTGTATTCGATGGCGTGAAACTTCGCTTTACCGTCCGGGTGATAAAAGCGGTCTTCAAAAAGACGCGGCGTGCCGGGATGATCTTCGGTCGGACACGGCCAGAAAACTCCGTTCTGCCGGTCGATCTTTTCGTAAGAGATGCCGTAATAGTCGGCGTTTCCGCCGCGTGAAGCAACACGAAGCTCGTCAAAAATCTCGTGCGGGTTGTTGAAGGTAAAATACTTTCCGCGACCCATCCGGCGCGCAATCTCTTGTATGATCCACCAATCTTGTCGCGCTTCGCCCGGAGGGTTGGCGGCCTTGTTGATTTTGACGACGCGCCCTTCGCTATTGGCCGTCACGCCTTCGTCTTCAGCCCATGTTGTGCCGGGCAGAACCACGTCAGCATAGCGCGAGCCTTCCGACATAAAGAAGTCGATGCAGACGTAAAAATCTAAGCCTTCGAGCGAGCGTCGGACTTCGTTTGTGTCGGGCAGAGAGACCATTACGTTGTTGCATATCGAGAGCAGCCCGCGTATCTCGCGCTCGCGCATCTTGTCGAACATCTCGACGACCGACACGCCCGCTTGTGGCAACTCTTCTTCGGGCAAATTCCAAACACCGCAGACGTATTTTCGATGTTCGGGATTCATGATCGAACGCTGGCCGGGAAGTTGATCGGCCTTCTGCCCGTGCTCGCGCCCGCCCTGTCCATTGCCTTGACCGGTAATCGTTCCATAGCCGCGTCCGCGCGCACCGATCTTGCCTGTAGCGAGAACTAGATTGATGTAGGAGAGAACGTTGTTGACTCCGTTTGTATGATGCTCGATGCCGCGCGCGTGCATCACCATGCCGCTCTTGGCGCGTCCATACAGACGCGCGGCCTGCACGATTTTTTCGACGGCAACGCCTGTGATTTCAGAGGCAATCTGCGGACTATATTTAAGCGCCGTCTCGCGCGTTTCGGCCCAACCATTTGTACGCGCGGCGATAAAGCTTTCATCGATTAAATTTTCTTGAATGATAACGTGGAGCATCCCATTTGTGAGCGCCACGTCAGTTCCGGGTCGAAGCTGAAGATGTATGTCGCCCTGTCGCGCAGTAGGAGTTTCACGCGGATCGACTATGATCCAGAGTCCCCCCCGGTCGCGTTGTTGCCACAAGAATTTGTTGAGTACCGGGAAAGTCTCGGCACAGTTTGCGCCCGCGATGAGTAGCACTTCGGCAAAAGGGATATCGTCCCATGGGTTGGCCGCGCGGTCGATGCCGAATGCTTTGTTGTTTCCGGCGGCGGCTGAGACCATGCACAACCGCCCGTTGTAATCGATGTAGCGTGTGCCGAGACCAGCGCGCGCAAACTTGCCCATCAGGTATGTCTTCTCGGTCGTTAGAGACGAGCCGGAATAAACTCCGATTGAGTCCTTTCCAAATTTCTCTTGCAGATTTTTGAATTTCGAGACAACCAGATCAAGCGCCTCGTCCCATGTCGCGCGCTCGAACATGCCGTTGCGTTTGATAAGCGGATGAAGAAGCCGGTCGGGGTGATGAACCTGCAAATATGCCGTCACGCCCTTTGGACAGAGACGACCTTCGTTGACGGGGAAGTCATAGCGCGGCTCAAACCCGACGACGTGATCTTTCTCAACCAGCAGATTCATCCCGCACTGCACTGCGCAGTAAGGGCAATGCGTCGGGACGACTTTGTCGATGACGCGATCAGCGCGCCAACCTTCGTGCGGCTCGTCATGTAGATGCGGCCCAAAGGCTTCGACGATCTTTTCAAGGTTTCCAATTTTGCCCATGATTTTTTGCGTGCGGATAAAAATTCATAAATATAAGGATGAAAGATTTGTGGTTTCAAATCTCAAATCATCCAAAGTTTGTCGCACCTAATCTTACTTTGCGTCAGTTTCAGTATTCGAGCCTTGAAAGACTTCGGCGTTGCGGCGCGGAATCGCGGCGTAAGCCAACCCGCGCATGATGCGTTTGCAACGCGGGCAGTAGTCTTGAAGCGTGCGACCGTCAGAAGTGCGATAGTCGAAACCGAGCTGATTGACGACTTCCTTCAAATCGTCGAGCCACATCTGACCGACAAATTCCACGCCGCAGCGAGGACAGACGGCCTGCGGCATCTCGCGCTCACGTCGTTGATAAAGCTCGACCCCGACCGAAGCGGGACGCTGCACGACGTGAAAAAATTTTCCGAAGGGAAGATAGAAAAGCGTCATGATGACGAGCGCCTGATGCGTTAGCGCGATAAAGGAGTACATATAACCGTCGAGCCACAAACTCGAAGCCGTCAGCATCAGGCCCGTCACAGAGACGGAGATAAGCAGCAGGTGCGGAACAAAGTCGAGCAAAAATTGTTGCAGGGCTATTGCCCCCCGGTCGTTGAGCCGGCGGTGGATGGCGATGGCGCAACCGGCTATAACCATGACGGCTGTAAAGTCGAGCGCGTGAAAAGTGAGCCACGCAATCAAACTTCGCCCCTGCATGACGTTGACCGGAAACCCGAACAGATATGTGCGATAACCTTCGTCGCCTTCGAGCTTAAAATGCACCCAGCCGAAGACGAGCGGAAATGTGATAAGCGCAGAGAGGATGCAGCCCCACATGATGAGCGCGTGCATCAGCCAGCGAGAAAAACCGCGACGCGCGATAAAACGCTGCTCGACAAGATTGTGCGCAAGAGATTGCGCGGCGCTTTTGGCGTTCTTACTCAATCGGCGACGCTCGCGGAAAAGTTGCCATCCGCGTCGCCAATAGACGCGCGTGGCGGGTCGTCTGAGCCAGACTGAATAGCGATAGACGACCGCTCCGAAGGCGACGACGCTTGCCACCGTGTAGCCAAAAAGCGCCGGGTCGTAGTGCTCTAGATTGCGTGAGCCGATGACGACAAGCACCGTCAGCGCAGCAGACGCTGCGAGACCGAGCAGGATTGGGCGATGGTTGTTTGTCTCGATTGCTCTCATTTTAGAACCGTCTGGTAGTTCTATAAATTCATGAATCGACTGCAAGCGCGCACGGGCTCGAGTGATAAAAGCCGAATATGCCGCGCACCGCGAATAAAGGCAGGCGACAAAGATAATTGCTTGTGAGATTCAACAGAACTGAAATAGGCGTGCCGTTATTATATGTCGGAAAATTTTAGTGACAACCCTATTCTACAAAAAAACTGCCGGTCGCGGCGTGACATTTGTCACACCAATGAGTTTTGACGACAATAAAGCTTGCCGTGAATTGCAAGTTTTTATAACGCTGCGGATAAAATGCTCCGGTTATATTTTTTATGAGTTGGAGAAAGGATTAAGCCACCGTCAATGTACACAATGAAGCCGATAGGTTTTATCAGAAACACTCTGGCAGACGTTTCGCAAATCCCGAAGGGGTGCGGAGCGCGTCATGATGCTGAAGGGTATCTCGAAGTCGATGCGGAATTGGCGCAGGGACTGACAGACATCGAAGGCTTTTCGCATCTCTACGTCATCTGGGTCTTTCACGAATCGGAAGGCTACGAATTAATGTTTACGCCGCCGACCGACGACCGCCCGCACGGGCTCTTTGCGACGCGCGCGCCGCGCCGTCCAAACCCGATTGGATTGAGCGTCGTTCGTCTGCTCGGACGCGAGGGCAACAAACTAAAAGTCTCTGGTCTCGACATGCTTGACGGCACGCCGGTTCTCGATATCAAACCCTATTTGTCGAGCATACCGGAATCTGATTTGAAGCGCGGCTGGATGTACGAGAGCAAGTTGAAGAGTTAATCAGAAATGTTCATAGACTCGCATGCACACATAGACGGCACGGAGTTCGATGCTGACCGCGACGAAGTTGTGGCGCGTGCGCGCGAGGCTGGCGTGCGCGCCATACTCAATGTTGGGACGGGCGACCCGCATAGCGGAAGTTTAGAGCGCGCCGTCGAAGTGGCGGAAAAATATACAGGGGTTTTTGCGGCGGTCGGA
>CBDUCU010000190.1:0-7253 GCA_965365725.1 uncultured bacterium
CGGAAACCGAAATTCCGTTCACAACGGCCAACTCAACCGAAGCCGAAGACACGCACACTTTGCACGACCCGGCAGGGGCAGGCGAAGTGCCGCGACGATTTATCATCACGTCGGGCGCGGGCGCGGGGCGCTACCGCGTGTGCGGCAAGGTTTTCTGGACGACGAGCGGCGCGGGCACGTTCGACATGAAACTGCGCTATAACGACGCGTCTTACATCCTGCAAGTGACGAACTATTTCGCCAACTCCGCACAATCGCAGTATGGGTGCATGATTAAAAATATGGCGGTTAGCGATTACGTGGAAATAGGTGTTTCGCATAGTCTGGGTTCGGCCCAAACCATCGACGGGCAGAACGGGCGTTATGAGGTATCGTTTACGATTGAGAAAGTAGGGAACTAGCGATGCTGACGCGTAAACGCTTTGCGTTGATTCTCACCGCGCTTGCCGGTTTGACCGTCACGGCGCAGGCGCAAAAAATCGTCACGGCGGCAAAAGCGGTTGACGCGGCGCAACTCGTTGACGAGATTGAAACCGCGCTGCCAACGCTTAGGGGCAACGTAACGTGCGGCGGCGCAGCGCAGCAGGCGTGGTGCAGCATTCCGGACAATGCCGACAGCCAGCAGGTGCGCAGCGTGATAGAGGCGCACGTTAAACCGCCTCCGCCGACGCGCCCCAACTTCGCCACGATTGACGCGGAGATTGAAGCGGCGGACGCAGACCTCGTTGCCGCCTCCACCTTCGCGCAACTCAAAGCCTCGACGCGCCGCTACCTCATGGCGCTGCGCGCCTACGTCCGCGCGCACCGCACGAACCGCGCGCCATAAATTCAAACCATCTTTGTATGTAATTGCGCCCACGTCGTCAACACCGCAAACAACAAGAAGCGTGGGCTTAGTCGGCTTCCATTTCAACAACACACACAGGGTTTTACTCTGAGCGGCCCCATCGTGTTGCCGAAGCTGCTCGGCCCGGCTGGTTATGACGGTCGCGGGCGAACCTTCTTTTTTGTCGCTTACGAGTATGACACCGTTCTTGACTCGACGCTGATTGACGCGCTTGTGCCGGTCGTAGAAAACGCTGCGTTTCCACTGCCCGCGCCGACAAATCTTGCTGGCCGCCGACGCGAGCCTTCGGCCACGCCGCCCAACATGGCGGCAGAGCTTGCGCCCTTCGTCCAAACAGTCAACACGCCCTCGCGCAATCACACTCTGACTGCTCGGCTTGACCACAACTTCACGGACGCGCATAACGGCTCGCTTCTGTTTCAATACGGACGGCTAAAAAATTTGCGTCAGTTCGGCGGCGGCCTTCGTCTCGCTCAAAGTCTGCAAGGTCGCACGCGCGACACGGAAGCCCTCTCTTACACGGACAACTTTGTCTTTTCATCAAAGGTCGTCAATCAGCTACGCGCGCAAGCCTCCAGACTACGCCCCTCTTTCAGCGCAGCAAAAGGCGATGCGCGTTTGCCCGTCGTTCTCATCACGATCAACGACCCGCTCGATGATGAAGACACGCTAGACCGTTCGGGAACGCTCGTCGCTGGCGATTCAACGGCAGGTGCGACCGAGCGCCGCGAGTCGCGCTTTCAACTGCAGGACACGCTCACCATCCTGCGCGGCGCGCACACGCTAAAATCGGGCGGCGACTTTCAGCATATCAGCTCGACTTTTATCGACCTCTCAGACATCAACGGCACATTCAGCTTCTCAAGCGCGGGCGACTTTCTTGCCGGCGCGCCCTCTCGATTTCGACAGCGTTTCAATTCAGACTCGACGCAGAAGAATTCATATCTCGGACTCTTCGTGCAAGACGAATGGCGGCTAAAAAGAGATCTTACTTTAAGTCTCGGCCTGCGCTACGAGCGCGAGACGATCATCAAAGATAATGACAACTTCGGCCCGCGCGTCGGCATCGCTTACGATCCATTCGGGTCTGGGAGAACCGTTCTGCGCGCAGGTGCGGGAATCTTTTACAATCGTGTGCTTTTGAGAACCGTCGATGATTTTACGCTTGGCCGCCGTCTCATCGAATTTGACACAAACAATCTGCCCGTTGCAGAGCGTCGCGCATTTATCAACGCAAACATACAGTTTCCGCGCACGCTCACATCCGACTCGTCGCTCGTCACACAATTCGGGCACAGCCTCGTCAACTTCTCGCGTCGTCTCGACCCGAGAATAAAGATTCCCGAAAGTTATCAGGCCAACATCGGTTTTGAGCGCGAGCTGGCGGGCAAGATTGTCGTTGAGGCCAACTACACCTTTAATCGCGGTCTGCATCTGTGGCGAGAATTCAACGCCAACGCGCCACAGCTTCCGCGCGGGTTCAAAGACTTCAGCGAATACCTTCTCTCTCGCGACTTTGCAAACTTTCGCGACGCAATGGGCGCGCGACGCATCTACGATGCGCAGACGGCGGGCGACCTTGTCCGTTTTGTCAATCATCCATTTGACAGTGCAAACCCTGAAGCGCCCGCTCGCATTGTTGAATTTGGCGTGCCCGTCAGCATATTCAATCTCAACAGCACAGGCTCGACGACCGCGCTCGAAGCCGCGCTCGCTGCGCTGCAAGGTCTGCGACCCGACCCCACGCGCGGGCAGATTGAACAGCTCGACTCAATCGGCAACAGCTTCTATCACGGTTTGACCGTCGAGGCGCGACGCAGATACGCACGCGTCGCGGCGAGTGGTTTTGGATTCTCTCTGCGAGCCGCCTACACGCTGTCGCGTCTTATCGACGACGGGGTGGTCAATACGTCGAGCGCCCTGCGCGTCGGCGATTTTCGCAATGAACGTGCGCGCAGTCTTTTAGACAGACGGCATCGATTTGTTATCTCAGGCGTGATTGACACGCCGCGCGTGCTCGCAGCTTTGCGCATCGCGCCCGTGCTGCGTCTTGCTTCGGGCGCGCCTTTTAATCTCTCAATCGGCGGCCTCGACCGCAACCTCGACGATGTGAGCAACGACCGACCCGTCTTCAACGCAGACGTGAGTCTCTTACGTTGGCGTAGACCCGGCGAGCCGCTCGACGCGCGCCTCTTGGAAGCCTTTCGTCTTCCGACCATCGGGCAGACCGGAAACCTGCCGCGCAACGCGGGCACAGGGCCAGCCTTCTTTACTTTTGATCTGAGCGTGACACGTGAATTTCGCGTGCGTGAGAATCTGCGCATCAGGCCGGTCGTTGAGCTCGACAATGTTTTAAATATGACGGTCTTTACGTTCGGCGCAGAATTCGTCAACTTTAATGCTTTGCGTGCGACGGCAACGGCTGAACAGCGACAGGCTTTTCTCGACACGTTTCTTGTGCCGACGCGTACGCTGCGCCCGCGTCAAATTCGCGTGGGCGTGAGATTTGATTTTTAAGCGATGAGCCAGGAGAGATTTAACTCAAGCGCGGAGAGATAGCCCCTTTGCAGGATCGCCGATACGCGCGCGCCGCCCTCTGACAGCGCGCGCGTGAGCGGCCAATGCGTCGTTTCATCCAACCGGACATGACGTTTTAAATGCCTCCAGGGTAAGTGTCTAAAAACGCTTCGACGATGCGCGGGTCAAACTGCTTGCCGCTCTCGGCGCGCAGCTCGGCAACGGCCTCTGCGTGCGTGCGCGGCGTATTGTAGGCGCGGCGCTCAATCATCGCGTCGTAAGAGTCTGCGATCTGTACGATGCGCGCCATCAGAGGAATGTCTGAGCCGCCAAGTCTGTGCGGATAACCGCGCCCGTCCCAGCGTTCGTGGTGATGCTCGGTACGCACGCGCAACTCGTCCGGCAGATTGAAATACGAGGCCAGAAGCGCACCGAAAGTCGGATGCAGATGAAGCACGAATTGCTCGGCGCGCGTTGGCTTGCGCGGGCGGCTGAGAATGCTTTCGGGAACGAGTATCTTGCCGATGTCATGGAGCATCGCCGTATGACCAAGCTGCTGCAAACGCTTGTTGTCGAGACCGTAGGCGCGGCCCGTGTGTTGGGCAATCCGCGCGACGCGGATACAGTGCAAGTAGGTTGAAGGACGCGTCCGCTTAAGTCGCGTAACGAGGCTATAAACGCTCGCGTCGTGTGAGGTGCTTCGCGACCCGACGGCTTTCAGACGCGCGCAGACGCGCTGGATATATGCGACCCAGCCCGAATCGAGAAGACGAATTGTAGCAGCGCCTTTCGCGCCTAACAGAAGCTCTTGCTGCATCGGCATTGATCTCCGCCCGGCTGCTTGCCTTCATGCAGCCGCGCATCAAATGACCTCCGGCGCTTTCTTCGCTTCGCGCCTGCAACGACAAACGACCGTCGGGTGGCATGTGTCGCGCGAATTGGGGGTTTGTCACACACCAGCTTTTGCACCCTGCATGCCATGTTTCTTCCGTGCAACGTCGTCGGCTGGCTTGGATAAAAAGAGCCAGATTTTATTCTTATAAATTTGACCGGGAGAAAAAATCAGAGTTTGCACGCTGCGAGTTGAGAAACTACATGAGGATTGATGTTACACGTTCCGATACGATTATCAATCACACAAAAATTGTTTATTTACAGACATACGATTTCGTGCCAAATAGTTATGACGATGCGTTGATTGGTGTTCGGTCAGAAGACAAATTCGCGCTGTGGTAAACTTGGCGTGATTTAAGAAGACTGACGCAACGACGGAAGAGAAAAAACTTTGTGAGCGACACGCGTTCGCAAAAGGGTCTGGACGAGGATATCGAGGCGGCGCTGCTCGACGCGGATTTATTCGTCAAGTATAAATCGGCGAGCCGCGCCGTCGAGCGTTTGCAAGAAGCGATAGAACGGCATCCGCGCTCGATCCAGCTACGCGAGAAGCTGCGAGAAGTCGCACTCGCCAACAAGCAACCGGACGAAGCGGCTCGACAATGTCTCGCTCTTGCGCGTCTCTACATCGGGCGCGAGGATTTCGATGCGGCGCACGACCGTCTGCTTTTGGCCAAACAGATAGACCCGCGCATCTCGATTACGACCGGCCTCGAAGCCATCCGCCACGCACGTCGCCCGGACCTTCACACAAACGCGCAGGCTTCGTCCGTTCAAGCTTCGTCCATCAATTATCCGCGCCCGGCCACGCTCGCCGGCGACCTCTCATCAATCAGCATCTTCGACGCGATACAGGTCGTCGAAAACGCGCGTTTGACGGGCGTGCTCCGCATCGAGAGCGGCGAGCGCACGGGTCAAATCTTTTTCAACGAAGGATTGATCGTCGGGGCCGAGATGGACGAGACCGAATCGCTTGAAGCCTTCCGACGCACGCTCGAAATCACCTCGGGCTTCTTCGACTTTGAAAAGTCCAACGAAGAGTTTCCCGTCACAATCAAAACCTCAAGCAACACCAGCCTCATCCTCGACTCTCTGCGCGAGATCGACGAAGCACAGCAGTGAAAAAATGTTAGATGCTTGTCTCTTATCCACACGATTCAAGATGTATTATGAATAAAACAAAAACAATTCCGGCGAAATACATATTTCTTGACATAGTTGGGTACAGTAGCAGGCGAAGTGTTGAGGCGCAGACCGATATAGTACATACATTGAATCAACTTGTTCGGGATGCAATTGCCGCAAATGAAGTTCCAGTTGGAGAACTCATTCTCCTTCCCACGGGTGATGGGTTATGTATAGCCTTATTGAATATTGAAGATCCTTTCGACATTCATCTGCGAATAGCCCTATATCTCCTTGAACTCCTGCACAAATACAATGAGTCCGTTGAAAATAATATGCGTAGCTTTCAAGTGCGTATAGGTATCAATGCCAACACCGATAATCTTGTAACTGATATAAATGGCAATCAGAATATTGCTGGAGCGGGCATCAACATGGCTCAACGAGTTATGAGTAACGCTGATGGCAATCAAATTCTTGTTGGGCAGTCAGTATTTGATACCCTTAATGTTCGTGAATCCTATATGAATTCATTTAGGTCATATCGCGTCAAAGTAAAGCATGGAATATCAATAGACGTTCACCAGTTTATTGATAAGTCTAGAGCCGGACTCAATACAGATGTTCCGCGAGCTTTTATTGTAGAAGAAAAGGCACAGCCAGAATTGAGCCTACGTATTGCCTGTTATTTTGCTCATCTGATTAAAAACAGAGACTTGATAATTCAACGTCAAGAACTCTCAGCTATAACAACGCTTATTATGTTTTGGTTTCGGGCTAGTATTTCGGCTGGCAAAATTTCTAGAATTGGCGGCCCAGACACTCCAATGTATCCTAGTGTGGAGGAACAGGTAGCCAGCTTTGATAAAGAGTATAAATACTATTGGGATATGCCGGACAGAATTCAGTTCACATTAGCAGAGATGATTCAATCCAAAGAGCTTTTTCAGTACATTGATTATTTTGAAGAGCTAGACATGCGCTTTATTAACGAAAAAGGAAGAGAAAAGTTGGAACGGGAATGGCCCAATGTTTGGGAGGCATTTGAGCTAGACACTGCACACCAAACAAAATAGGTGATGACCACGCTGCATCTAATAACGACATGCCCCGACCTCTAATGGTATTGATTTGATCTACGAGATGCTGTGTTTGATGCGTTGTGTGCGTCGCTTAATGAGGGCCTTAGATGTCTTTCTTCTAATATATGAAATAATCCTTGCCATCATCTGCACCAGCAGATCAGGACGGAGAATGCATTATGTCTAATCGTAAGAATTTAATTGAAATTGACCCTGAGAAACTTGGCGGTACTCCTGTTTTCTATGGCACTCGTGTGCCTATTCAGAATTTGTTTGATTGTTTAGAAGGTGGTGAATCTATCGATGAATTCCTTGACCAGTTTCCGAGCGTCGGACGAGAGCAGGCTTTGGCAGTCTTAGAAGAATCAAAAGAGAGATTACTTGTCAGTTATGAAAGTGCTGCTTGATGAGTGCGTCACTCGCTATCTCAAGAGTGACTTCACCGGGCATGAAGTCCTCACGGTTGAGGAAGCTGGATTTAAAGGCTTGAAGAATGGAAGGCTCTTGCATAGCATCTCCAATCAGTGGGATGTTTTGGTGACGGTCGATCAGAATCTGGAATATCAACAGAACCTCAAACTCCACACCATTGCAGTTATTGTGCTCAAGGCAAAAAGGAGCACATATCCAATGTTAAAGTCCTTGATGCCGCAAGTCCTGATAACACTTGAGAAAATAAAACCCGGTGAAATAATCGTTGTAAGTTAATGCGAGACGCGTTGTCTAACAACACCATGTACCCGACCGCCAATCTCTGCGTTAACTTGGATGATTTCGAGGTTGTATGC
>CBDUCU010000191.1:0-7182 GCA_965365725.1 uncultured bacterium
ATCAACAGGGGCAGACCGGCTCGCGCTTTTTTATCCCGCCGTTTCACGATCCCGCCAACCCGCGCATCGATCCTCTTCTTTTGCGTGAAGTCGGACTCGTCGGTCACAAGGTCGCAGCTGATTTGCAGGCGGCAGGCTTTCGCGGGGTCATCACAAACGCGCTCTACGATATGTGGTGGCACGGTGGATTTCGCACCGCGCCTTATTATCACAACTCGGTCGGCATCCTTTCGGAAGCGGCGAGCGCTGATTTGATGTCGCCCGTGACGATCAAACCCGAAGAGATGCAGAAGGCCTCATCACGCGGCATGACTTCGGCCCTGCCGAAACATCCGACGATCAATTTTCCAGACCCCTGGCCGGGCGGTGTGTGGCGACCAAAAGATATACGCGATATGGAACTGACGGCTGCGCGCGCCGTGCTCACGCTCGCCGCCAAAGAGCGCGAAAGATATCTGCGTAATTTTTATGAGCTTGGACGACGCGCACTTGCGTGGCCTCCTGCCGATTCAAACGAGCCGATTGCTTACGTGATTCCGGCAGGTCAGGGCAAGGACGAGAACGTCGCCAAGATGATTACACTGCTCATCGAGCAGGGCGTTGAAGTTCAACGCATGGACGCGGAGCTGCACATCTCGCATACCTCGCGCGACGGGCGCGACGCGCACGAAACGCCCGGCGGCTCATATCTCGTCTTTCTCGAACAACCCTACCGGACAAACGTCCAAGCTCTTTTTGAGCGACAGGTCTATCCCGACAGGCGCACGGCGACGGGCGAGGCCGAGCGCCCTTACGACGTGGCCGGTTGGACTCTGCCGATGCAGATGGGTCTGGAAGCTTTGCCCGTCATGTCAATACGCGAGCCAGAGCGCGAGCGTCGGCTGACGATTATTTCTGACGAGGCGACGGTGCGCCGCGACCTCGGGCTCGCGCCGCGCCGCGCCGATTCGTCGCCCATAAAAAATCCTCTGACAAAACCTGTGCGTCTTGCGCTCTACAAAAGCTGGACGGCTTCGATGGATGAAGGCTGGACGCGCTATGTCTTCGATGCGTTCAACGTTCCTTACACTTCTCTGCGCGATAGCGATGTGCGACAGGGAAATTTGCGCACGCGCTTTGACACAATCGTGCTGCCTTCGATGCGCATGCGCGAGATTATCGAAGGCCGTTCGCGCGAAAGAACGACGAGCGAATTTGCCGGCGGCATCACGGAAGCGGGCGTTGAGAATTTGAGAAAATTTGTCGAAGAGGGCGGCACGCTTCTGCTCTTCGACGGTGCGACCGAGCTTGGCCTGAAGCGTTTTAAGCTGCCCATCAGAAACGTCGTCGAAGGCTTGAAGTCTTCCGAGTTTTAC
The DNA here is from genome assembly GCA_965365725.1 of uncultured bacterium. Taxonomy (GTDB): domain Bacteria; phylum Acidobacteriota; class Blastocatellia; order Pyrinomonadales; family Pyrinomonadaceae; genus DASQDT01. Next base: position 1,356 of record CBDUCU010000191.1, read on the forward strand.
TGCCCCGGCTCAATTCTTCGCATACAGGTCGATACATCGCACCCGTTTGCACGTGGCCTTGCGCGCGAGATGGATGCTTACTTCGTCCAGAGTCAGGCGTTCGAGGTTGAAGACGGAGACGATGTGAAAGTCGTCGCGCGTTATGCGAGCAAGGAGGAGGTCTTGCGCTCGGGTTGGCTGCTCGGCCCGCAGCACATCGCCGGCAAGGCGGCGCTCGTCGAAGCGCGGATGGGACGCGGGCGCGTCATTCTTTTCGGCTTTCGCCCGCAGCACCGCGCGCAGACGTGGGGCACGTTCCCCTTCATCTTCAACGCAATCAGCCGGTAGAAATCTTCGCGCTTTTTAGTCTTTGTCATTCGTCAAATGTTATGAAAGAGGAAACGTCTCACGACGATGAGGGCAATTCCGAATATGTCGTCGTGTCCGCCGACCTGCCCATCTCCGGCAGAAGATTTCAGGCTGACATGCATGTGCCCGCCGGACGGACTCGCCCCACAAGGCTACTTCCTATCTTTCATTCTCTCGCCGATGCTCTGATGCAATCTTCCGTCAATGCGAGTGTGGCTACAGGCAAGACCGTCTCGTGTCAGAAGCGCTGCGCCGCTTGCTGCCGCCAGTTAGTGCCCGTCACGGAGGTTGAAGCCTACAATCTTCGCAAACTAATCGACGCGATGCCGCATGAGAGGCAGACCGAGATTCGAGCGAGATTTGAAGCGGGAATCGTGCGATTGAGCGAAGCCGGGGTGTTTGAGAGATTGCGGCGACTCAATCAAACATGGGGCGACGACCTCGTTGCCCTCATCATTGACTATTTTCGTCTGTGGATAGATTGCCCGTTTCTCGAAGATGAAGCGTGCTCGGTCTATGCCGAGCGGCCCGCATCATGTCGTGAGCACATTGTGACGTCGCCTGCGGAGAGATGTCTTGATCCTCTGCAAGCCGGAGTCGAGCGCGTGCCTATTCCTGCTGAAGCGGTGTCAGACGCTTTGAAATGCTTTAACGCAGATGAAAGCTTGCGTGAAAAGGGATGGATGCCCTTGATCTTGTCGCTTGAATGGACGGATGCTTGCCGAGAGTCGGAGGAGACGGGAGACGGCCCGGAGCTATTAGCTCTCTTTTTTCGCCGGATGTTAATGCAGAACGAGCAAAGTCCGACCGCTCATTAATAGTGACGGGCAATAAGAGTAGAAAAGCGAAAGGGCCGCTCAAACAAGCTGAGCGGCCCTTTACATTAGTAAATTGACGGGTCGTCTATTTTGTGCCGTCCTGTCCGGCTTCGGTGGTCTTAAGCGCGGGTTGCTGCTGCGGCGCGCCCTGCGTCTGAACGTTCTGCCAATAGTCTTCGACAAACTTCTTAAAGTCGCCGTGTCCCCAGCGCGTGTAGAAATCGAAATCCTTCATCTCTTTGTAAACGCGCTCAAAGTCCCAGCCGTATTTGTTGAAGCGATAGACCGCGCCCATCACGCCCGTGCGATGCCGTCCGCCCGCGCAGTGGACATAAAACTTGCCGGTCGACGGGTCGTCAACCAACTTCAAAAATGCTTCGACATGTTCGGGTCGTGGATACTTCTTCTCAATCATCGGGATGTTGACATAACGCATCCCTAAAGATTCGACGATCTCGCGCTCGTACTCTTTGGGCTTGGCTTGCAGATCGATAACGGTCTGAATACCGAGCGCCTTGAGCGCTTCATACTGATCCTGTTTTGGCTGCGCGCCGCGAAAGAAACGCTCGTCCATCTGGCCGAAATTTTTGATCTCGACTGAAGCGGCTGTGTTGGCAGCGGAAGGCGCGTATTGTGTCTGTTGTGCGGATGCGGCGGTCGAGAGCGTAAAGACGGTCAAAAGGGCAAGCGCGATGTTAAGAAGCGGCTTACGAACTGAATTCATCAATCTACCTCCAGAGTGCGGGCCTAAATAATCCCGTTTGAATCGGGGAGACTTTTTTCGCGTTGGCGGCGCGCGATTTCCAAACTTAGGTGGCGGCGGCGCGTCTTCGATTAAATTTCCGCGTCTGGCGAGGACGACTGTTTTTTGCGAAACTACTTGTCTTAATTTTGGGGCTAATACCGGATCTGCATCACCGAGCATCCGGTTTCGACATTTTCGTCTTGCCGGCGGCGCATTGTCAAATTTTAGATGAGGTTTGTTTGTACGAGTTGCACCAAGCGCCAACCATTTTTCTTAAAGAAGAAGGGCTGCCATTATGATCGGCAGCCCCTTTATCAAACGACCGCAGGCACGGTTTCAAGATGTAGCCGGCGGAATTCTCAGCTCCTGCCCGACGCGAATCTCGTCCGGGTCGTCGAGTTTGTCGCGGTTGGCTTCATAGATGGCCCTGTATTGTCCGCTGTCGCCGTAATACTCTTTGGCGATTTTTGAGAGCGTATCGCCCGGCTGCACCGTGTAGGTCACTTCCGGCGATTCGACGCTGCTGCCGCCTTCGCCCTGTCCTTCGCCGCTCATATTGGCGTTCTCTGCGTCTCCCATCTTTCTCTTCCTCCCTTTGCTGTTAAAGTTCGACGCTAATGGATTGCGTCGTTCAAAACCTTTCCGACTCGTGCCAGATGAATGGCTTCTATAACAGTTTCGCACGTCGCGTCAAACCTTCGGAGCTAAGATTGCCGAAGACGCGGACTCATGCCGCAAATTTAGCGGGTATAATTTCTCGATGCCGGTTGAAGCAAGAGTCCTCCGACTCCATCAGATGCTGCGCGGACAGAAAGGCTCTCTGTCGCGTCGCATTGTTTATACAATCATCAGCTTCGCGCTTCGGCTCTTTTTCCGGCGCATCGAAACAAGCGACGCGGCGTGCGTGCCTGCCACCGGCCCGCTCGTTTTTGTGCTCAATCACCCGAACGGACTGATTGACCCCGCGCTCGTTTTTACGGCTCTCCCGCGTCGCATCTCGTTTCTCGCCAAGTCAACTCTGTTTCGCATGCCCGTCGTCGGATGGATGATGCGCGTGATGGAAGTTCTGCCCCTTTATCGACGCGCAGACGCAGGTGAAGACGTATCGCAGAACCAGCGCACATTCGAAGAGTGTCGCGCGCTGCTCAAAAAGGGTCGTTGCATCGCCATCTTTCCCGAAGGCGTGTCGCACGACGAGCCACAGTTGCAGCCCGTCAAGACTGGGGCGGCACGCATCGCGCTCGGCGCAACGTCGGTTGAGATGGATGATTCGATTGACGGCAAGCCGCTCGATTTGAAGATCGTTCCGGTGGGTCTCTATTACACGTCGAAGACGACGTTTCGCAGCGAGGCTCTGCTGCGGTTCGGCGAGCCGTTCGACGTGCCTTCGCTCGCGCTCGATGAAACGGGCGAGCCGCCGCGCGAGGCCGTCAGAGAGCTTTCGTCGCGCATCGAGCGCGCGCTGCGTGAAGTCACTTTTAACGTCGGGTCGCGCGATGAATTAGAGGTGGCGAAAAGGGCTGAGCAGCTTTTTTCGTCCGTTTATGAGGGCATTCGTGTTGAAGCGTCGCTCGCCGCGCGTTTCGATTTTCTCCGACGCTTTGCGCTGGGGAGAAGACTCGAAGGCGGCGCGCACCCGGAACGCATCGAGAAGCTGCGCGGACGTTTGCTCCGCTACGACGACGAGCTGAGACACTTGGGTCTTAGCCCCGACAATCTGACCGTCACGTCACATACGGCCTGGTTTGTCTTTCGTCATCTCTTTCTGCGCGGCGCACTACTCGTCGCGCTTTCGCCGCTCGCCTTTGTCGGCGCAATTCTTCATCTGCCCGCGTATCTCGGCGCAACGCTTGTCTCGCGGCTCTCCCCTCGACACGGCCCGGACGAGGCTGCGGCAACTGCCAAGATTCTGATGTCTATCCTGCTCGTTCCACTGACGTGGCTCGTCGTTGCAGGTCTCGCCTTTTATATTTGGGACTGGCGTGCGGCGCTTATCTCGTTTCCCGTATCGGTCGTCTGCGGCTATGTGGCGATGCGCACGCTCGAAGAACTCTACGACATGCGCGGATGGTTCAAGGCGGCGCTGCTGCTTGTCAGACGACGCGGTCTGTTTTTGCGTCTGCTGCTTGAGCGGCGCGCGCTTTTGCGTGAGATGGGCGAATACAGAAATGAATAAGCGGGGCGCTCTGCTTTTGTTTGAATGATGCATGATAAGATGGCGCGTCCGAAAAATCTCCAATTCATCAAACATCTATGACAAATAGAAGATTGCTCCTGCTCAGCAACTCGAAGAATCCCGGTGCGTCGATGCTCGAACATGCGCGCGAGACGATCAAAAGCTTCCTGGGCGATGCAGTATCAAAAGTCCTCTTTGTGCCGTTTGCGGGCGTATCGTGGAGCTGGGACGAATACGCCGCGACGGTGCGCGCGCCCTTTGAAGCGATGGGGTTTGAATTTGCTTCTGTACACGAAGCAAAGGATGCTGTGGCAGCCGTTGAACAGGCGCAAGCCGTCTTTGTCGGCGGCGGAAATACGTTTCAACTCCTGCGCGCGCTCTACGACACGCAACTCATCGGAGCGATTCGCGCGCGCGTCCGTGAAGGCATGCCTTATATGGGTTCGAGCGCGGGCACAAACGTCGCCTGCCCGACCATCAAGACGACAAACGACATGCCCATCATCGAGCCGCCCTCGTTCGACGCGCTCGATCTCGTCCCCTTCCAGATCAACCCCCACTACACCGACGCGCGGCTCGAAGGTCATGGCGGCGAGACGCGCGACGAACGACTTGCAGAATTCCTCCGCGTCAATCCGGGCGTGCGCATCATCGGTCTGCGCGAAGGCACTATGCTGCGCGTCGAAGGCGATGCAATCGAGCTGATTGGCGACAAGCCGGCACGTCTTTTTGCGAGTGACGCAGAGCCGCGCGAGGTCGCGCCCGGAGAGTCGCTTGAGTTTGCGCTAGGCTAAAATGTGTCGGCATACAAAGCACACTCGCTCGCTTCGGTCACGCCTCTTTTTATCCGATCACAGGTGTTTGTCTAAACGCGCAGCGCTGCTCTAAACTTCGGCTCCGTATATGAGACAGTATCAAGAGCTTCTCCGAACAATTCTTGAACGCGGGACAGCGCACCAAGACCGCACGGGCGTTGGCACGATCTCTTATTTCGGCTACCAGACGCGCTACTCTCTGCGCGAAGGTTTCCCTTTAGTCACCGCCAAACGCGTGCCGTTTCGCTGGGTCGCCGAGGAGCTGTTCTGGTTTTTGTCCGGCGACACGGATGAGAAGAATCTGCGCGCGCGCGGCGTGGACATCTGGAAAGAGTGGGCCGACCTTGAGCACACGTCGCGCTTCGGACGCGACGAGGGCGACTTAGGCCCCGTCTATGGCTACCTGTGGCGCTCTTTCGGTGGCGACTATCCGGCGCGCAACGGCATCGATCAGATTGCGCGTCTGGTGCGCGAGATCGAGACGAACCCGAACAGCCGTCGGCTCGTCGTCACGGGTTGGGATCCGCGCGTCGCGGACGCGGTTGATTTGCCGCCATGCCATACGCTCTGGCAGATGAAGGTCGAGGATGGACGCACGCTTCATTGCCAGCTTTATCAACGCTCTGCAGACGCGTTTCTGGGCGTGCCCTTCAACATCAGCTCCTACGCGCTTTTGACACACCTCGTCGCGCACGTCACGGGACTTGAAGTCGGCGACTTTGTACACACGTTCGGCGACCTGCACATCTACTCGAACCATCTCGAACAGGTGAATGAGCTGCTTTCGCGCGAGCCAAATGTCCGATCAATCGAGAAGCGCAATTGGCGCAAGCACATCTCGCAGCCTGCGCCGCTCTCCAGCCATGCCATCTAACTATGTGTCCAAGCGGACCTGCGGGGATATGCTTGGCTCATCCGAAACTCT
>CBDUCU010000192.1:0-7152 GCA_965365725.1 uncultured bacterium
AGCGACCTTTTTGATTCGCAGATTTCGTCTCGCACAGGCAAAGCCAAGCGAAGATAAAGACGCGGGGCAGTTGCAATCTGCGCGCGACGCTGAGACGGAAGCGTTCTGGGCCGTTGGTTCAACGGGCGGGACAAGCGTTGAAGAGCACGCGCAGCTTCGAGAAGTAGCTCGCGCGGGAAGAGAGAAGGGCGAAAAAATTTCTGCCGAGACGCTGCTTTTTAATCTGTTGCTGTTGCTGGCGGTGATGGGCTTGGGCGCGCTTCTCAGTCAGGAGGTTGCGCGACGCGGGGTCGTGTTGCCCGGTTACGTGGGCGCTATGGTTGTCGCAGCCGTCGTGCGCAATCTAGACGACAAGTTCGGCTTTTTCAAAATCAATCAACGCGCTGTTGACATGATCGGCGTTGTCTCGCTCGCGCTCTTTTTGATGCTTGCATTGATGGGGCTAGAGCTTTGGAAGTTGGCCGGGCTGGCCGGGCCGATGATCGTCATCCTCATGGCACAGGTCGCGTTGATGATCGCTTACGCCGCGCTCGTTACTTTTGTCCTGATGGGGCGGGATTACGAGGCGGCGGTAACGGCGGGCGGTCACGTCGGTTTCGGACTCGGCATCACGGCCAACGCGGTTGCGAACATGGAAGCGCTCGTCGCACGTTACGGCCCTGCGCCGCGCAGCTTTCTCGTCGTCCCCATCGTCGGCGCATCGTTTATTGATTTCACCAATCTTCTCATCATCACGGTCTTTGTCAATTTCATTAGATAAGCGACAGCTCAATGTCTCATCTCACACATTTTAAAAATCGGGAGGACAATTTGAGATGAATCGAAGGTTTATGAGAGTGACGATTGCCATCATCCTTCTCGTCCAGCTATGCAGCACGGTTGTAAATGCTCAAAGCGACAAAGTTCCTCTCCACTTCGCGCGCTCCGAACAGTTGCAACGGTTGGTCGATGAGGCAACGCGCGAGGCGTTCGGACGATTCGGCGAGAAGGGCTTAAAGCAGAAGAACCTTGCCATCACACTTGTTGATCTAAGCGACCCGCAACGGCCTGCTTCGGCAAGCTATCGCGGCGCGGAGCCGATCTATCCGGCGAGCGTCGTGAAGCTGTTCTACATGGCGGCGGCGCATCGGTGGCTTGAAGACGGAAAGCTCAAAGAGACCGAAGAGTTGCGCCGTTCAATGCGCGACATGATCGTCGATTCATCAAACGACGCGACGCATTACATTGTGGACGCGTTGAGCGGAGTCGCAAACGGAGCGGAGCTGAGTCCGCGCGAGATGGAGAAGTGGGTATATGCGCGCAACGCCGTCAACCGTTACTTCACATCGCTCGGTTATGCGGTCGGCACTGCCGGAATCAACGTCAATCAGAAGCCCTGGTGCGAAGGCCCATACGGGCGCGAGAGAATCTTTCTCGGCAAGAATTTTGAGAACCGCAACAAGCTGACGACCGACGCAACCGCGCGTCTGATGGCAGAGATCGTCACAGGTCGCGCCGTCACACGGCAGCGCAGCGCAGCCATGCTCGATTTGATGAAACGCGACTTTACTGCAAAATCCGACGACCCGGACGATCAGGCACACGGCTTTACCGGCATTGCGCTCGAGCCCGGCATGCGCTACTGGTCAAAAGCCGGTTGGACTTCGACCGCACGACATGACGCGGCCTATATCGAACTGCCCGACGGTCGTCGTCTCATCCTTGTCGTTTTTACAACCGACAACTCAAAAGAGCGCGAAATCATCCCGACAGTTGCGCGCACGATTTTGAAAGCCTTGAATCGTAAATCGTAAATCCTGAATCGATTTCATTCGGGCCGCGCACGATTTTCAAATCGTCATTCATGCTAACAATAATCAACTTCTCTTCACGATTGACGACTTAAGGCTTTTGAGCAAGGATAGCCACTTTTGACCAACCGATTGGCTCGAATGCTTTGAACTGTTGGTTCTTGATGATGCGGAAACGGCGCGCGGTCGTGTCGAGAACTTCTTCGATTGGGTGTGCCTTGAAGCGGAACATGAGTTCGAGTAATCTGGTCATCGGCGAAGGCACACAGGGCAGATGTAGAAAATGGCCGCCGGGTGCGACGACGCGCGCCAGTTCTTCGAGACCATCATCGAGCGGAAGATATTCGAGCACGCCGGCCGTCGCCACAAAATCGAACGACTCGTCGGCAAAGGGAAGCGCCATCGCGTTTGCCTGTACGAAACGAACCTTGTGATTTGCCGCGAGACGCGCTTTTCCGGCAGCACGCTTGGCCGTCAGCAGAGAAGACTTCGAGAGATCGACGGAAGTAATACGTGCGGGTCTTTCGAGCGCCTGAAGCATCGACAGCGTGAGCAGACCCGTCCCGCAGCCCGCATCAAGGATGCGCGCGCCCGGACGAAGCGGCAGAGAAGTCTCGCGCAGGAATCGCTCGACCGACGCTTGATAACCATTGATGCGAAACATCATGTCGTAGAGAGCTGTAAAGCGGTCGTAGATCGAGATTACGTCGGCGGTCGCTTCGCCGCTCAAAGGCTCTCTGAAGGTCGCGCTGCGCTCGCGCAATGATCCGGTTTGACTCATAAGCTGTCCGCGTTTTTTTCGTGTCGGGAATGACCGAACATTAAGTTCGGAAAATTAAGAGGGGAAAACAAAGCCCTCTTAGCATAACAAGATTGGGTGCGTTTAAGAAACGGCGCGCCCTCAAGTTGGATTTAATTTGACAGAAGTCATCTTCACGGTGGTCTCCAGATGAGTCGCAAAAAAGAAGCTCCAAAGAAAAAAAGTCCGCTCCCGCTCTTTATTATCTTCGGCGTGCTGATTGTCGCCGTCATCGCCGGCACGCTGCTTATTAGCTCGAACCGCTCAGACGGGACGCGCCCCACGAACGCCGCGCCGCAGCCGGGCAACCGTGTTGCAAATCTGAGGCCGGGCGCGCAACCGCCGCAAGCCAAGGGACGGCCCGATGCGCCTGTCGTCATCGAAGAGTTTGGCGATTATCAATGTCCTTCGTGCGGTTTTTTCAATCAGACAATTAAAAGAGTCGAGTCGCAGTTTCAGGGGCGCGTCTATATCATCTTCCGCCATCTGCCTCTTCAAAGCATTCATCAGAACGCGGCGCTCGCTGCGCGCGCCGCCGAGGCAGCAGGCGTGCAAGGCAAGTTCTGGGGCATGCACGACATGATCTACGAGAACCAAAAAGAGTGGAGCGATTTGCCCGACCCGCGCCCGCGTTTTAACGACTACGCGCAACGACTCGGTCTGAACGTCGAGAAGTTCCGCACAGACACCGACAGCAGGGAAGTCGGCGCGCGCATCATGGCCGACGTACAGCGCGCCGACTCAATCGGCATTCAGGGCACGCCCGCAGTCTTTATCAACGGCCTGCCGATTGAATCTCTTAAAGAAGAAGATTTGCGCCGGGAGATTGAAGCGGCCTTGAGCCGGAAGGGACAGTGAGCACCGAGAACGCAGATTCATTTGAGACACGCGCGCAATTGCCCCAGCCGGAAACGTCAAAGCGTTTTGCGCGCACGACGCTGTTCGACTGGTTGTCGGCAGCCTTCGCCCTTGTGGGTCTGGCCGATGCAATCTATCTGACGGCGAAACATCTTTCGGGTGCAAGCGTCAGATGCTTCGCCGTCGCTGGTTGCGATGCCGTGTTGATGAGTCCTTACGCGACGCTTCCCGGCAACATCCCGCTCGCCGCGCTCGGAGGGATCTCTTACTTTACGGCGTTTTCGCTTGCAACGCTTTCCGCTTTCGGATATGCGCGAACAAGTGGGCTGTTGCTGGTCTTGGTCGGCGTGATGTTCCTCTTTACGCTCTGGCTGATCTATCTACAGGCCTTCGTCCTCGGAGCCTTCTGCTCGTATTGCCTGCTCTCCGCCGCCATTACCACGATGCTTCTCATCCTCCAATTCGCGCGCCGGCTCTTCGCATCCAGAGCGGCTTAAGCAGCCTTCGACATAGTTTTCTTTCCCGTTTAATCCAATCAACTATAAACAAGCGCTATGCACAAAACTGCAAGGCGAGAATTGTTTCTCCACCATGACGGCGCGAGAATAATTCCGGCGCGACGTGCAAGAAGGGCGAACGATTGACGTTCCCGTTTTGGGAAAAGTTCATGCGGCGGAGGGAGAAAACATGAAAGCCATCATCTCTTTGGCGAGCGCGTTAATTGTTCTGTTTGCAAATGTCGGCGCAAGCGGCGGCTTTGCACAGGAGTCCAGAAGGCAGAGGCCATTTTACGGCGGCTTTGGCGTGGAAGTGCTTGTCGATAATTGGCCGCTCGAACGCCTGTACGGGCGCGGTCGAACCTACGTCGAAGCGGTTCAGGGAGCTGAATACGAATTGCGAATCAGAAATCCATTTCCGTATCGCATCGCCGTTGCTCTATCCGTCGATGGCTTGAACACAATCGACGCACGCCGCACGTCGAGCCGTGAAGCGAGCAAGTGGGTCATCGAGCCTTATGGAACGATTCGCGTCGGCGGCTGGCAGATGAGCACGGATCGTGCGCGCCGCTTCTACTTCACAAGCGAGCGCGATTCCTACGCTGCGCGCTTAGGCCGCGCTTCCGACCTCGGACTCATTACAGCCGTCTTCTACCGCGAGGCCGCACCCGTCGTTACACGGGAAAGACCGCGCCCTTATCCAAATGTTGACGACGCGCCCGCGCGGAGCGAAGGCCAATCAGGCGAAAGCGCGCGTGCGCCGCAATCATCTGCAAACGGAGAGCGGAAATCTCAACGCGGAACTGTGACGACCGAGCCGAGCGGGCGCGACGATGAATATGCGGCGACCGGAATTGGACGCTCAGTACATAACCGCGTCTATCGAGTCGATATGCAACTCGAACGACAGCCCGCAGCCGAAATTACAATCAGATACGAATACCGGCCTGCGCTGATTCAACTCGGAATCCTGCCGCGCAATCCTCCTTACATCGACCCGCTTCGCAGACGCGAGCGAGCGCGCGGTTTTGAAGATTTTGAGTTTTCTCCTGAGCCCTAAAGGCCGCAAATCGTAAATCGTGAATCGTAGGTGATTGGTTCTCAAGCTTGACGGGAATTCTTAAAGCCGAGAGCAATCAAATTCGATTTACGATTTACGATTCACTACTTTCTTTGCAGCTTGTCTGTGTAGAGAAGCTTGTAGGCGCGATAGTTTGGAATGACTTTGAGCACGTAGTCTTTTGACTCTGAAAAGCCGACTTCGGATGTGAAAACGCCGGAGTCTTTCTGGCGAGCGCGTTTGACCCAACGCGCGACGTTGTCTTCGCCGCCGTTGTATGAGGCGGCAACTGCTTCGGGCAATCCGGGAAACATCTCGATCAGCTCTTCGAGATAAGCTCCTGCTAAAAGCAGGTTGACCTCCGGTCTATACAGCTCATCCTCTCTCACGTTCTTTAACCCTACTTCCGGCGCATAACGGTTGGCCGCATCCATCGTCAACTGCAAAAGCCCGCGTGCGCCCGCTCCGGATTTCGCCATCGGTTTGAAGGCGCTCTCCTGTCGCATGATGGCAAGGACGAGACGCGCATCGACGTGCCTGTCTTTAACTGAACGAAGAATGCTTTCGCGAAAAGGGATGGGATAATTGGCGGCAGCCCTTGCCGCCTGAGCACGCACGCTCTCCTCACGCGCTTCGGCCACCTTGCGCGCCGCTCCGCCCATCTCGCGCAGACGTGCTGTTGCAAGACCGCCATAATAGGAATCAAGTGAATCCGGAATTGATTGATAGGACGAGGCAGCCTGTTCCTTCTGACCGGAGCGTTCAAGACTGTATGCGCGCAGATACGCGACCTCTGCTTTTGTCGTCGCCGCACCGCGCGGGAAACTCATGCGGCCAAGCTCGTCGGCAGTTTGAATGGCGCTCTTCCAATCGCTGCGCGCCACGTCGAGCCGAAGACGCGCAAAAAGCGCATTGACATCATTGACCGTGCCGGGAAAACGAGAGCGCGTGCGTGCGACCCAGGGGATAGCATCGTCGGGACGATTGGCTTCGCGCCAGGAGTCGATGACGTTGAGATGCGCCTGTTCGATGCGCTCGCCGTTAGGAAAACGGTTTACATATTCAGCATAACGCTCGGCTGCTTCGGCCGCACGACCCATGCGCAGCTTAGTCGCGGCGACGTAATAAAAACCATCGCGGCCAGCAGGCGTGTCGATATATTCCGCGCCCAAACGTTCAAACTGCGGCAGGGCTTGCTCATACTTGCGCTCCTGAAAAAGCGAGCGCCCCGTGAGAAAAAGCGCCTGCGGCACGTTGGCATCTTGCGGGTAGCGCGTCATCAATGCACGCCAGTGCGCGCGCGCTTCTTCAAAGGCGCGGTTGGCGTGATAGATGGCGGCGCGTCGCAGATGCTCTTGCGGCGTAAGCTGCGGTAAGTCGCCGCCCGTTTGTGCTTCAGCATCGGCACGACGCACGTTTGCAAGCGCATCGTCGGTCTGCTCATCAGCCGAGAGAACGACCAGCTCGGCCGCTTCGCTCATGGCGACGGGCGTACTCGGCATCGGTGATGGAGAAGGCGCGGTCGTGGTCGCACGCATGCAGGCCAGCGTGAAATAGAGCGCGGAAGAACAGACGAGCAACAGTTGAACAGTTGGCGACATGAATAAACCCGTAAATCTCTTTTTCATGTTTGACGCGGACGCGCTTACGTTTTGCGTTGTGTCGTGAACTTGCTCACAGTCAGTCAAAGATGACCAAGCGCGTCCGCGTTTTTTAGGGGAGTGTTTGAGGGATTTTTGTTTGTCTGCTGGACGGGGCGCGCCCGGCAACAAACGCTTGACGTGTGCTTAGATGTTTGTTCCGCACTCCGGGCAGCCACAATTGCAATCAATTGTCGTCGTATTACGGCCAATGCCTTCGCAGTAGGCCGAGCAATACTTGCTTCCGTCATCGGCTTTGCAGGTACAGACGGCGTTTGCGCACTGTTTTTCTTCTCTTTCAGACATTTCGTTTAATCTCCTTACATTTTTGAAGAGCGTCTATGGCGCATTCTAACAGCACCCTGATGAAGCGCGCACGCACATTTTGCTTGTCTGAGAGACAAAGGAAATTTGTCATCGCATTGTGTGCCGCAATCAAGCGTCCGTCTCTGCGGCTTCGATAATCTCAATGCTTGTCACAAGCTCAACGCCGGGCCGTAGTGTGGCC
>CBDUCU010000193.1:0-7138 GCA_965365725.1 uncultured bacterium
GGCGTAGGTTGAGGCTGTGCCGTCGGCTGCTCTTTGTCTTCCACGCCGGGCTCGCCCTCTTCAATGACTCTTACCTTGCCGGTCAATTTCTCAAACTCGGAATACTTGACGCGCATGCGCAGGCGCACGACCTGCCCGCTGTCAAAAACAAGCTCGTCGTCTGAGTAAGAATAGGTCGGAAACCAGTAGCGACCATCGATCTGCTCGCGATACGACTCGAAGATTGGAAACTTGTTCTGTTTGGTTTCGGGCACGCCCTTGCCGCGCCACTTGACGATCTGCAAGTCCTGATCATCGACCCAGATGCGCCCCTGAAAGAGTCGCTCTTTGGTCTTTTTCGGATTGGGCATCACTTTGGGCGCAACGTCGAAGATATAGAGATCGAGTTCGTCGATGCGCTCTTTGCCGACATAATTGATGTTGTACTTCGGCAGCTCCGAGATTTCGAGCGCGAAGGCCTGCACGCCCCCCAGGTCTTCGAGGTCTTCGGGAGTCATCGTGATTTCTGTCAGCGTGGGCATCGGGAAGAACTGTATCTTCTCGAACCGACGACCGCTGTCGTCCATCACAAAGCGTGAGACGCGCCGATACTCGCCCGTAATCTGTCCGCCCATACCGATGGTCTGGATGACGGCATCGCGCTTAAAACCATACTGCGTGAGCGCGCGCCGAAACTCAGATTCCTTGGCTGCAAAAGCCTGAATAATGCGCTCGACATCGACCGGCGCAGCGCCCGTTCTAGGCGTGGTTGCAGCCGTCGTTGTCGCAGCCGTGTTTTGTGCAAAGACCTGAGAAGGCGCTATCGAAAGCAGCGCGGCAAACGAGGCCGCCATCAAAACCGCGAAAAGTTTTTTCTTCATAAAAATCTTGAATCGAACCGTGTGGAATTTGCGCCGAACAAGGCAAAAAAAGCCTTTTTATGCGCCAAATTCTGATGCGCGGCGACGGTCTCCTGTTGCCAGCAGAGAAAGAGTGAGACCGAAGTGTTTCGTCTCAGAACAGATAGGGCAAGCGGTGCAGCAATCCTCACCGTTTGCGCAATCTTAAATAAATCAGCCTTAACTGACGAACTCGGCATCGACGCGACGCGGAATGATGCCGCGCTCGAAACCTTCGTTGAGAAGACGTTGGACGGCGCGGCGACCGCGCTCCGTATAGTCGAGCGTCAGTTGATTGACCCACATGCCGACAAAACGGTCGGCCAAATCGGTATCCATGTCGCGCGCAAACTGCATGGCGTAGGCCAACGCGTCGCGTCGATGGTCGAGCGAATACTGAATCGAGTCGTGCAAAAGACGCGAGACGCGCGCGATCAAATCCGTGCCGAGATCGCGGCGGATGACGTTGCCGCCCATCGGCAGAGGCAGGTCAGTCCATTCTTTCCACCACTCGCCGAGATCAACCACTTTTTTGAGTCCGAGCGTTTGATAAAAGAGCTGGCCTTCGTGAATCAAAAGGCCCGCATCCGATCTGCCGTCCTGCACGTGCTTGATGATCTGATCGAAAGGCACAACCTCATACTCGAAGTCGGGGCAAAGTATGCGCAAGGCGAGAAAGGCGCTCGTCATCTTGCCGGGCACAGCAATCTTGATGCGCGCAAGGTCTTCCGTTTTATATGATTCGCGTGCGACGACAATAGGGCCGTAACCTTCGCCGATTGACGCGCCGTGCGGAAGCAGAGCGTAATTTTCATAGATGTAGGCGTAGGCGTGAAAGCTGACGGCCGTTACGTCGTAAGTGCCGCGCATCGCCTCTTCGTTTAAGGTTTGTATGTCTTTGAGAACGTGCTCAAAACGCAAATTGCCTGTGTCGAGCTTGTCTGTGGCAAGCGCATAGAACATAAACGCGTCGTCAGAGTCAGGCGAGTGTGCGACGGTAATGGTGCGTGTGTCTGCGGTGGCGATGGTCATTGATTAAGAGCAATCCTTTGATAAAAGTTGTCCGTAGAAAATTTCTGTCGTGTGGTCGAAGACGACAAATCCATTCTGATTGTGTGCGTCGAAAATCTTTTTCAAAGCGTCGAGCATCAATGCGTGGCGCGCATCCTCCGCAAGCGGAATGTAAGAGGATGAAAGAAGCCGTCCGCGCAAAGACTGCTCATCTAAGGCTTGTGGATTGTCGAAAGTTTTCCGCCCGTAGTCGCCGCCGAAAAACGCGCGGAGCGAATTTTCTTCCGCATAACCTTCGCGCACCTTTGCATAATCCGTCCCGAACTCGAAGAGAAGCTTTTCATAGTCGAGCATGAAGGGCGACTCGAATAGCGGTAGATTCCAGACAAGCGCGACACGGCCTGTGCGACGAAGTATGCGACAAAACTCGCGGCGCGCGCGCTCGACATCAAACCAGTGAAACGCTTGACCGGCGACAATAAAATCTACGCTTCCCTCGTCAAGCGTCGTCTCTTCGGCTGTGGCCGCAACGCTCGTAAATTTTGGAAAATCTTTCAACAAACGCTCGCCCGCCTCGCGCATCTCGCGGTTTGGCTCGACGCAGAAAACGCGGTTGCCATTTTCAAGAAAGAGATGCGCAAGCTGTCCCGGCCCCGAGCCGATGTCGGCAATAACTGAGGATTGATTAAGTCCCAACTCATCGCGCAACAATGAGACGATTTGCGCGGGATATCCGGGGCGGTATTTGATGTAGTTTTCGACGCGCGCTGAGAAACGCTCTGTTGGCCGGAAGCTGTTCACGTCTCTTTCGCTCAAACGAAGCGCTCCTTGATCTTCGCGCGCACGGTTCAATTCAACACGATTGAGTTCAAACGGCCACCGGCTCGCGCTCAACGGGACGATAGAGCGTGTCGCGCTCGACAGCATCAAAACCCGCCTCTTTGATGAGCGCAATGATCTCCTGCCTGGTCATCTTCACTTCGTTATTGGCTTCAACCGAATAACTCGTCGTCAGCTCGCCGCCTTCGGTGATCGTGCCGTCGAGGTCGTTTGCGCCGTAGTGGAGCGCGACCTGCGCGAGCTGTTTACCGAGCATCACCCAATAGGCTTTGACGTGCGGAAAGTTGTCGAGCATCAAACGCGAGACGGCGATGGTTTTTAATGAATCAAGCCCAGACGGGCCGGGCAGATGCGCGAGCTTCGTGCCCGGCGGATAAAAAGCGAGCGGGATAAAACATTGAAAACCGCGCGACTTATCCTGCTGTTCGCGCAGACGGATAAAATGGTCAACGCGGTCTTCGGTTGATTCGATATGACCATAGAGCATCGTCGCGTTTGTCTTGAGTCCTGCGGCGTGAACCTTGCCCGAAAGATCGAGCCAGCGCTGCGCATCGGTCTTGTGCGCGCAGATCGTTGAGCGCGTCGGCTCGCGGAATATCTCCGCGCCGCCGCCCGGACACGAATCCATTCCCGCTTCAATCAGTTTTTGAATCACTTCTTCGTCCGGCATCTTGTAGAAGCGCGCGAAGTGATCGATTTCAACCATCGTCCAGGCTTTCAGGTGAAGCTGCGGATATTCACGTTTGAGCGACGAGAGAAGGTCTGTGAAATAGCTGAACGGGAGCTTTGTATTGAGTCCTCCGACGATGTGCAGCTCGGTTGCACCCTCGCGGACTGCTGCGCCCGCGATGCGCAGAGATTCTTCGATGTTGTGCGTGTAAGCATCCGCTTCGCGCGGCGTGCGAAAGAAGCCGCAGAACTTGCAGTCGGCGTAGCAGACGTTGGTTGGGTTGAAGTGGCGGTTGACATTGAAGTAGGTCGTCTGCCCGTGCATGCGCCGTCGAACCGAGTCGGCGAGCTTGCCCAGAGCGTTTAAGTCGTCGGTCTCAAAAAGAGCTACGCCTTCATCGAATGTGAGCCGCTCGCCTGCTTCAACTTTGGCGGCGAGTTGATTGAGTCTGGGGTCGTGTGAAAAGTTCATATAGTTAATCAAGAATGACAGATTTATTCCCAGAGTCTTTGAATATCGAGCGTAAAGCCCGCAAGCAAAGGCTCGCCGGAGACGGTCTGTGGATCGTTGAGAATTTCGACCGACGCTTGCGGACGATAGATGTAAACCTTCCGCCTGGATGGATCGATCAGCCAGCCGAGCTTCGCGCCGCTAGCGACATACTCTTCCATCTTCTTTTGCAGACGACGTAGATTGTCGGTCGGCGAGCGCAACTCGACGACGAAATCCGGACAAAGGGGAGCGAATTTTTCCTGCTGCTCTTTCGACAAAGCTTCCCAACGCTCTTTTCGCACCCACGCCAAATCGGGCGATCTCTTTGCGCCGTTAGGCAAAGAGAACAATGTGGATGAGTCGGAGCCTACGCCTGTCCCATCTTTTATAGCCCACATTCCGAACTGTGTGGTAAGCGTAAAATTCCTGTTGCCGGTCTTCATTCCCGTCGGCGGCATGATGATGAGGTCTCCTTCACTGGTGAGTTCAATGCGGAGGTCTTTGTTAGCCATACAGAAATCGAAAAACTCGTCATCGCTCATCCGCTTGAGCGGCGGGCTATAGCGGATGACAAGAGCGTCCTGAGTTATATCTGCCGGTGTGAGTGTGGCCGTCATGATTTTTTAGTCCTCGCAAACATGCGCTTGGAAAATATGCTCATGCGTAAAACTTCAGTGCCTGACAAAAACCGCGCCGCCGAAAGTCGCCAGAAGGATGACGCTGACAAAAGCGTTGGTCGTAAAAAACGCTGCGTTGAGACGCGAGAGATCGTCCGCGCGCACAAGCGAGTGTTGATAGACGAGAAGCGCTCCCGTCGCCAGCACGCCTAAAATGGCCAACGTGCCGAGCGAAGTCAAAAAGTATAACCCACAGAGCGCCGCAAACGCTCCCGCGTGCAGGCCGCGCGAAACCCACAAGGCGCGCGCCACGCCGAGCCGCGCGGGGATCGAAAAAAGTCCCGCACGACGGTCGAAGTCCGTGTCCTGACAGGCATAGAGCACGTCAAAGCCGGCAGTCCATAAAAGCACGACGAGCGAGAGTAGAAGCGGAACGGAGCTGTCAAGCGAGCCGCGCACGGCGACCCACGCGCCCGTCGGCGCGATTGCCAGACACCAGCCGAGCACAATATGCGAGAGCGAAGTAAAACGCTTTGTGTATGAATAGAGAAAGAGGCTCGCCAGCGCGACGGGCGCGAGCAGAAGCGTTAAGCGATTGAGCATCACGGCAGCGATAAAAAATAGCGTCGCCGAAACAATGGTAAAACCCCATGCAAACGAAAGAGAGATCTGACCGGCGGGCAGCGCGCGCGTATTTGTGCGCGGGTTGGCTGCGTCAAGATGACGGTCGGCAATGCGATTGAAGGCCATCGCGCAGGAGCGCGCGCCGACCATCGCCAGCGTGATCCACAAAATTTGCCAAAGCGTCGGCAGCCCGCCCGCCGCCAGCAACGCCCCGAGAAAAGCGAAGGGGAGCGCAAACAATGTGTGCTCGATCTTGATCATTTCGAGCGTCGTCCGGACATTTCCTATAACGGTCGCCATCGTTTGCAATTCGCCTCACTTGTCGGGCTTCGCGTCGCACTCTGCAAAGTCAGCTTCTCAACGTTGCAAGGCTTTTACTCAAGAAAGAACGCGCCCTCGCTCACACCGCTGTTTCTTTGCACGTCGCATGCCTTTTGTTTTGGAGCTTTAGATTTATCTTGTGTCGGCACTTAAAAAAAGTCGTCTCAATCCTCTTCCACTGCGACAGGTTCAGGCGCAGTCGGGTCGCCCTTCCATCGCGTGCCTGTCGGATGCGGCACACCGAACTGGTCGAGTATGCGGAAGACGAGATGATCGACCATCTCTTCAATCGTGCGCGGGCGATGATAAAAGGCGGGGCTTGCCGGAAGTATGCGCGCGCCGGCCTGCGAGAGACGCAGCATGTTCTCAATGTGAATCGTGTTATATGGGGTCTCGCGCGGGACAATAACGAGCTTGCGCCCCTCTTTGAGCGTTACGTCTGCGGCGCGATGGATTAGATTTGTGCCCGCGCCCGTAGCAATCGCGCCGAGCGTGCCCATCGAACAGGGGACGACAATCATTCCCGCCTGCGGGTGAGACCCCGAAGCCGGAGTCGCAGCCAGATTGTCGAGCCTGTGCCAGCGAACGAGCTTCGAGTCTTGCGGCAGTCCTACCCATTCGTTGATTGATTTCGCCACGCCTTCGCGCAGGCCCGCGCCCATCTCGACGCGCGCTACGACAAGCGCCGTCGAAGACGTAATCAGATTGATGCGCTCGACCGTGCCACTGGCGGCTAAATGAATGAGCGTGCGGTGCGCGTAGATCGTTCCGGACGCGCCCGTGACGGCGACTGTTAATTCCATGAAGAAGCTTTCAGCAAAGAGCGTTCAGCGCTTGGCCAAGACACTGCTTGAGCCGACTGTAGTTGACCGAAAATAGAATCTTACGAACCGCGCGGCGCAATAGGCAAGCGTGCGCGTTTTGCGATCTGAGATTGTTTCTGTTCTGAGTTGCAGAGCTGATTTCAGGCGCGTCCCTGTCAAATGTTAGAATTCCCGCCCGTTCATGACATGCCGGACGGCCGTGTTGATGAATGCCAATGTTTTAAGCTGAGCGCTGAATGCTGATTGCTGAAAGCTTTTCGATGAATTTATCAGAGATTGAACAACTGCTGCGCGCCTACAAACAGGGCGAGGCGAGCGAGGCCGATACGGCGCGCTCAATCGCCAATCTCCATTTTGAAGACATCGGTCATACGCGCGTCGATCATGCACGCGCGCACAGGCAGGGTTTTCCTGAAGTGGTCTTTGGCGCAGGGAAGACGCGCCGTCAAGTGGTTGAGATCGTCGAGCGTCTTGTCGCGCGCTCTCCCAATGTACTTGTGACACGGACGGACGAAGGCGTGTACGGCGAAGTCAGAAACGTCTGCACCGAAGCCGAGTGGCACGAAGCGGCGCGGATGATACGCATCTGGCGCGAGCGCGAGCCGCAGCATGAGGGCGTGGTCATGGTCGTCACCGCCGGGACAAGCGACATTCCTGTCGCGGAAGAGGCCGCCTTGACAGCCGAAGCTTTGGGCAGCCGCGTCGAGAGAATCTGGGATGCGGGTGTGGCCGGCATTCATCGAATACTTTCGGAGCGCGAGCGTCTGCGAAAGGCTCGCGTCGTTATCGTTGCGGCGGGGATGGAGGGTGCGCTGCCTTCGGTCGTCGGCGGGCTTGTCTCTGTGCCCGTCATTGCCGTTC
>CBDUCU010000194.1:0-7116 GCA_965365725.1 uncultured bacterium
GACGATCTGAATCTCAACGCGCGCCTTCTCATCGTTGAGCGTATCTTCGACGATCTTTGTCTCACCGAGCTGCGGCGCGATTTCGTTGAGCATCGCGCGCGCTTCGTCAGCCCACGACGATTGAGAATATTTTTTGAGAAGCGTGCGAAGCGGTTCGACGGCGGCGCGCGCGTCGCCCTGTTTCTTGAGCGAGTAGGCGAGCCAGTAGAGCGCGACGTCGATGTCCCTGTCTTTTGGAAACGCCTGCACGAACTGATTAAACTTCTCGGCGGCCTTCGCCCATTGTTCCGCATCGATCAGGCTGCGCCCTTCTCGAAGCACCCTCATCGACGGCGTGTTCCCGGTCTGGACGAACTGGTTGAACTTCTTTATGTCCTGATCAAGAAGCGAAGCGCGAACGGAAGTCGAGACCGCGAGACCGGCGACAAGTAAACCGCTAAGGCATGCCGCAAGCATCAACCGGCGGCGAATCTGTTTGATGAAGGGGATGATGTATGACATTTTTCTTTTGACCAGCTTTCCTCTATTCGACTTTAGTTCCTACTCTTTCAGTATGAGCGCGGGACGGCGGCGAGGTTCGATTGAAGCATCGCCACAATCTCCTTTTTCTCTACACGATTCTGGATGGCGCGCACGTCCGTGCGGGCGGGTCGGGCGGGCAAATTGGCGATGTCGATGAGAATCGGCTCAAGCGTATCGAGCGCGCGCTCGATTGTCGTATCGCCGCGCCGCGCCGCTTCGCGTCGCAGAACGATGTTGCGATAGAGAAGCTTCTGCGAACGCTCGCGCTCGTCGGAAACGTCGGCAGTGCGTCCTTCGTTCGGTCGCGCGTTGCGAATCGAGCGCAGAAGCATCTGCGCCTGCTCGAAGTGGCGCGCTTCGTCGCGGCCTGCGGAGACAAGCGCGTCCTCGATTCTCTGCTCGAAGACTTCGGACGCAGGCTCTCCGGCTGCGCTAAAAAGCGATTCATAACCGGCGCGTTGCGCCGCATCTCGACTTGCAGCAGCGACCTTTTCATCTCTGGCAAGCTCGATGCGCGCAGAATTTGCAAGCAGCAATCTCTGGTGCTTGCGAGCCTCATTTTTGACAGCGCCGCTTTGATCAACCTTTTTTGCGGCGTATGCGATTACCGCCGTTTGATTCGGCTTGCTTTGAAGATTTCCATCCGGTGAAACTGCCCCACTATTGTTTGCGGGCTGAATTGTTGACGCGACTTGTTTGTGCTCTTGCGGCTGCTCCTCGTGTTGCGCGGCGGAAGGGCGATCTCTTTCGGCGATCTGCTCTCGCGGCGCGTCTTGACGACGCAGAGTCAAGACAAGGCCGAGCGCGACGGCTAACAGGATAAGCGCTGCAACCGGCGCAAAAAGCGCATGATTAAATCGCGGTGCGAAGACAAAGAGACGCTCGCGCAGCGAAATGCGCGCGGGCGTTTGCGCCGATGGCCTGCTTGATTGTCTCGCGCCGTCAAGAATCTGTTTGAGAGCGAGGCTTTCGGCTTGTGCGTCGCGCGTCAGAGGATAGGAGACGACCGTCTTGCGCAACATGAGAAAATCCGTGTGCGCGGCGCGGCACGCGGCGCACGTTAAAAGGTGCGCTTCGACGTGTGGCGCTTCGTCGAAGGAGATTTCACCATCGAGAAGAAGCGAGATTTTTTCTGTCCAGTCGCAATTCATATAACAAACTTTGGCAGACCGTTTATCCCTGTTTCGCCCGATGCGCTGGCTGGCAGAGTCTTCTCTGCGCGTGCGCCGTAGCGTTCTCTTAAAGTTGTTCGTGCGCGAAACACATCCGTTTTGACCTTTGCCTCTGACACGTTGAGAACCAAAGCAATCTCGCGGTAGTTCATCCCCTCTTGCTCGCGCAGCAGAAGCGCCGCGCGTTGTAGCTCGGGTAATCGCTTCAACATTTCAAAGACAATCTCGCGCCGCTCCGTCAGCTCAAACTCGCTTTCGGGACTCTGACTTCTGGGCCTCAATGCTTCAACTACTTTGCCGAAAAGTTTTTGGCGCGTTTGCCCTTTGCCCAGCTCGTTTAAGGCCATGTTACGCGCGACGCGAAAGAGCCAGAAGCGCGCCTCGCCGGCGGGGAATTTGTCAAAGCCCTCTCGATAAAGCCGCATAAAACTTTCCTGCGCCACGTCTTGCGCCGACACTGCGACAGAACCCGCCAGCATGCACTCAAGAAAGCGGCAGAGGCTCTTGTAGGTTTCATGAAAAAAACTTTCAAACTCTTCGGTGTCGCGCGCCATATAATCGTCGTACGCTAGATAAAACAGACGAGACGGAAAAAAGTTACAGAAAATTTTTCTTGGAATGGTCGAAACTATCGTTCAAATAGACGGAAACGCGGCAAATATTAACACTAGCCGTGTGCGCATAATTTTTGCTATTCTGTTTTTGGCCTGCTGCAAGGCGGGCGCATGCCCCTTGAGTCGCCTTACTCTGAAGTTAAAGACTTTACAGCACGAAATTCCGTTGATTGAAACCTCGCGCCGTTTTTGTCTTTGACCGTAAAGGCCCGCTTCGCCTCACCCCCAATTTTAAAAACTGTCGGATTATTTATTGAAGCCATTCCTTCGTGAGGTCTGAACGATCAGGACGCGTTGGAAGTGGGTTGCACTAGAAGTGAATATTGTGAGCGAAAATATCCTGACGCGCGAAAAGGCCCAGTCAGAGACGCGCACGGGGACACGTACGCGCGCGGGCCGTCCATACCTGCTAACGGTCGTCACCTCTGGCGCGCTCGTTTTTCTTTACTGCGTTCACATAGTTGACCCGGCGCGGCTCGACCTGCGTTTTCTTCTGCTCGTTTTGATGACGGCCGCCGTCAGCTCGCGTTTTTCCATTCCGATACCGCGCGTTAAGACAAACATCACCGTCGCCGACACGTTTGTCTTTCTCACCATCATGCTCTACGGCGCGCATCCGGCCGTGCTGCTTGCTGCGGTGGACGGCTTGTTTGCCGGGCTTCGCGCGTCGCGTCGCCCTCTGACCGTTGCCTTTAGCGCGGCGGCCACCGTCTGCGCAACCTTTGCAACGGCGCAAATGCTCGGACTCTTGTTCGGCTATGATTTCAAATTGCAGGATCAACCCGCAGCAATAATTCTGGGGGCCGTCTGTGTTGCGGCGCTCACGCAGTATCTGACGCAGACGATTGTCGTCGCGGCGGCAACATCTTTCAGGACGCACCAGCCGCTCGCGCTTGTCTGGAAGACGCATTATCTGTGGTCTTCAATCACCTATTTTGTCGGGGCGTTTGCCGCCGGTCTGGCTGCGCGCTTTGATTCGACAAACGGGGTCTTTACGCTCGTCGTCACGCTGCCGGTCGTCTCGATCATTTATTTTACTTACGACAAATATCTCGCCGACATCAAACGCGCGGCGGCGCAGGCCGAACGAGCCGAGCGCGAGCGCGCCGAGCAGGCCGAGCGACACGTCGAAGAGCTGAACCGCTATATTTCAGAGCTTGAGCGCATGGGCTCGGAACTGCAAAAGAGCAAAGAGCATTTTCGTCACGCGGCCTTTCATGATGCATTAACGGGCTTACCGAACCGTGCACTTTTTCTCAACCATCTTCAACTCGCCGCAGGCCGCGCGCGCCGCAGCGAACACCCACTGTTCGCCGTCCTGTTCCTTGACCTCGACCGTTTCAAAAACGTCAACGATTCGCTCGGTCACGGCGCGGGCGATCAGCTTCTCACGGCAATTGCGCAAAGGCTCGAACGCATCTCGCGTCCGGCGGACACGGTGGCGCGCACGGGCGGCGACGAATACGCTATTTTGCTCGACGGTCTGCAAACGAGCGTTGATGCAATCAACTTCGCCGAGCGGCTTCAGAAGGAGCTGAGCAAACCTTTCATGCTCGCGGGCCAGGAGGTCTATGTCACGGCGAGCGTCGGCATCGCGCTCTCTGACGCTTCCTACGAGTCGCCCGAAAATCTTCTGCGCGATGCAGACATCGCCATGTATCGCGCGAAGGAGAAGGGCAAGGCGTGCTGTGAAGTCTTTGATTCCGGAATGCACGCGCGGGCAGTGGCCGTCTTGCGGCTCGAGAACGATTTGCGCCGCGCGATTGAGCGCGAGGAGTTTCGAGTCTTTTATCAACCGATCGTGGCGCTTGAGACGCGCCGCGTCGTCGGGTTTGAAGCGCTTGTTCGTTGGCCGCATCCGGAGCGCGGCTTTATCCCGCCCGGCGAGTTTATCCCGCTTGCTGAAGAGACGGGTCTTGTCGCCGACATCGACCGTTGGGTTTTGCGCGAGGCATGTCGCCAGATGGCAGAATGGCAAAAACTCTCGCCCTCAAACCGCACGCTCACCTTGAGCGCAAACCTTTCGAGTAAACAACTGACGCAGGCGGGCGTGGTCGAATCGGTCAAACAAACGCTTGACGAGACGGGCTTTGACGCTCGATGTCTGCGTCTGGAGATCACGGAATCAGCCGTGATGGAGAATGCCGAAGCCTCTGCATTGCTGCTTGCGCAACTGCGCGACATCGGCGTTCGCATCAGTATCGACGACTTCGGCACAGGCTATTCATCTCTCTCATATCTGCATCGCTTCCCCGTCACGACGCTCAAGATCGACCGCTCGTTTATCAGCCGTATGACCGAAGACAGCGAGAAATTCGAGATCGTCCGCACCATCATGACGCTTGCCAACAACCTCGGGATGGATACAGTCGCCGAAGGGGTCGAGACCGAACAGCAGCTTGCACAACTGCGCCTGCTCAAGTGCGAATACGGTCAAGGTTATCTCTTCTCGAAGCCTGTTGACGCGGCGGCAGCCGGCGAGTTGATCGCACGCAAAAAAAATCAGAAGCGCAAAGTTTCCGGCCCGCAAACGGGCGAGCTTTCCATCACACCGCCCGCCACGCCTTACATCAACTAGCGCGGCCTTATACATTCGACTTTTATCAATATCGGTTGAGACGGCATAGGAAAATATGACCGTCTCAACCGATATTTAATTGAAAGGCAAACCGCCCCAACCATTCATAATTTTTGTTGAGGCCCGGCTCGATGGAAAAACTGTCCGGGCAACGGCCCGCCGACGCAATTGGAAAAAAGACGTGTTTGCGAGTTTCTTTTCCATGTAATGATGTTGAAGCTGGCCCGCAAAAAGTTTCTAAGAATGGCTGAAACAGGTGCGCCGAGTCCGGTCGTGATGGTGGTAGAGGATTTCGAGGATACGCGTCTTTTGATGAGGCGCTTTCTTGAGATGAGCGGCTGCCGCGTCGTCGAGGCTACGGATGGCGCGAAGCCATAGAGCGCGCCGAGCAGGAGCGTCCGCAACTCATCCTGATGGACTTGAACATGCCAGTGCTCGACGGCTTTACGGCCGCTCTCCGCATTCACCGTCAGGACGAAACGCGCAACGTGCCCATCATCGCCGTAACGGCCTACGATACGGCAGAGTTTCGCGCTGCCGCACGCGCCGTCGGATGCAGCGATTATATCGCCAAGCCAATCGACTTTGAGCGAATGAGCAGTCTTCTTCGCAGACACCTTTCAGATCGACAATCGCCCGACGAAATCTCTCTGTCGTCTTAAACTCAATCGTTTTCTGCCTGCGTTTTGTTCAACTGCAAAACGAAAACGGGCCGCCTCGATATCGAGGCGGCCCGTTTTCGTTTTGCTTGAAAATGTGGCTCACACAAATTCGCGTTGCTACTGAAGCACGTCCCAGATGCTCGGACGATTGCGCGACGGTGTGCGGCCTTCGCTCAAACCGCGCGCCCTCAGGATCAAAGCTGCATCAACAACCGACCTGAGAGGCACTTCGCCGGAAAAGCTCTGGTCGAAGCGACGCTCGGTGACAAAAAGCGGAAGCGTAAACGCCGTCTCAAGGTCGTAGCTGAGACGACCGCGATTTGAGAAGGCCGACCAGACGACTCCGGGAATCGAACGCAGGTGAACCGTCACAGGCAGGTTCACGCGCGACGTGCGACGGCCACCCACCTTGAGCGCGCCCGCATGACGGCCTTCGATGAGGTCGCGGTCGCCGAGTCTGAGCGCATAGTCGAAGTCTTTGAGACTGACAGGGACGAGACCGTTCGCCACGTCAAGGCCGATGTTTAAGCGTGCTGTCTGGTCGCGGAAGTCAATCGCTTCCAGAGTTACCTCGCCGACCTTTACTTTTACACCGACCGCATCGGCCACGCGCCCGATGTCTGGGAAGCGTCCCTGCGCCGAGACGGTCTTCTGCGCGGATGCAAACACAAATAGAAGCGCGAACGCCGCAGCGCCCGTCAATCCAAATCTTCTAACCACGCTTGTCAACATCTGTTTCGCCCTCCGTCCTTGACTGAAAAACGTTTACGCCTCGTCTCAAGTTGAACGCTTAAGAGAACCTCCCAGCGCCTCACAAAGAGTTACAAGCGGCGTGCCATCTGAAGCGACAAAAAAGGCCGCCAAATTGCCGGATTTTGCATGATTTTGGGTAAGCCGCCTCATACGAAAACGTGCTTCAGGCGGCCTGTATCGTGTGATAAATTCTAAACGTTTGTAGAGCGTTCAAGAGCGAGGCTTGCATGTAATCGCTCGCGCGAATAAACAATCTCTGCGAGACTCTTCCAAACAACTGTGCTTTTGATTTCAAAACGACTCGCAAACCGCTAGAGGCGACAAATGCGACTGCTCCTTCTCTCGCTCACAATGATGCTTTTGTGCGCCGCCGTGCGCGCCCAGACTCACAACGCAAAATCTGCTGACCCTGAGCCGGGCATCAGCCGCGAGCTTGCGCGCCATCGCGCCAAGCATTACCGCGACATTCGTTACACGCTCGACATCAGTCTTGCGCCCGGCGCTAGCGTGCTCAAGGGCACGATTCAAATCAACGTTGCGCTCGACAATCCGACGGAGGATTTGGCGCTTGATTGGCGCGTGGTGAAAAAGGATGTCGATCCGCAGACGCGCGTGTCTGAAATCAATGTCAATGATCGAAAGGTCGCGGATGCGCGCTTCGTCAACGATCACATCCTTATCCCCGCGACACATTTGCGTGCGGGTGAAAACGTCTTGCGGATGAATTTCGAGTCACCGATTCTCACTTCGGGCAGCGCCGTCACGCGCTACATCGACCGTGAAGACAAGTCGGAGTACGTCTATACGCTCTTTGT
>CBDUCU010000195.1:0-7099 GCA_965365725.1 uncultured bacterium
TATTCATGAAGACGGCAAACGTCATGCGCTCGCACGCACGACGGATGACCGTTATCAATCAAAGGCGACGGGCAACGCCTGGACGCTCGACGAGATTGCGGAACGCGCCGCGCGCGAGCCGGAAAATTTTAGCCCCAACGTGACGCTGCGCGCCGTCGTGCAAGACTACCTTTTGCCGACGGTCGCATATTTCGGCGGCGCAGCCGAAGTCGCCTATTTCGCGCAGACCGCCGAGGTCTATCGCGTGCTCAAACGCCCTGTCACGCCCATCTTTCATCGCGCGAGCATGACTATTGCCGAGCGCCGGGTCGTCCGCACACTTGAACGCTATCATCTCAAGCTTGAAGATTTCTTTGAAGGACTCGACGCGGTGACGGCTCGCGTCGTCGAAGAGTATCTCGGTCGAGATTTGGCGCAAGCCTTCGAGCGCGCCGACGATGAGGTCGAGCGCGCGCTCAACAGCTTGCAGGATGAGCTGCGCAAATTCGACCCGACGCTTGGCCATGCGCTCAACGCCGGTCGGCGCAAGATCGTGCATCAGCTCGAAGGCTTGCGCACGCGCTTTCATCGCGCACAGATCGAGCGCGACGACGTTGTCCACCGGCAACTTGAGTGCGCCGCGCATCTTCTCTATCCAGACAAAACCTTGCAGGAGCGCCGCGTCAACATCTCTTCTCTCATCGCGCGTCACGGCACTTACGTCATCGACTGGATTTTCCGCGCCATCGACCCCGGCGCACCCGATCATCAGATAGTTTACCTTTGAGCTGTTAGCTATTAGCTTTTAGCCAGCCATTAGGCAGGCCGGCATGGGCAATCAGATAATAACTTCGTCATTAAATTTCTTCCGGCTAAAAGCTAAAAGCTAATAGCTAACAGCTTCTCAATGTCCAAAATTCGCGCACTCTCCGATTACGTCATCAATCAGATCGCGGCGGGCGAGGTTGTCGAGCGACCCGCGTCCGTCGCCAAAGAGCTGGTTGAAAACTCGATTGATGCGGGCGCGCGTCGCATCGATGTTGACGTGGAAGCGGGAGGCCGAAGGCTTCTGCGCGTGGCGGACGACGGCGAGGGGATGACGCGCGACGATGCTGTCCTGGCATTTGAAAGACATGCAACTTCAAAGATTCATGCGACGGAAGATTTAGAGCGCATTACAACGCTCGGTTTTCGCGGCGAGGCGCTGGCTTCGATTGCGTCGGTTGCGCGCGTCGAGCTTGTCACCTGCACGGAGGGCGAGGCCGAAGGCACACGCGTCTTGATCGAGGGTGGGCGGATGCGCGACGTAGCTCCGGCGGCGCGTCCGCGCGGCACGACCATCACGGCGCGCGACCTCTTTTTTAACGTCCCCGCGCGTCGAAAATTTTTGCGCTCCGAAGCGACAGAGAGTTTTCATCTCGCCAACCTCGTCACACATTACGCGCTCGCACATCCCGAGATTGCGTTTACGCTCGTCAACAACGGGCGCGAGGTCTTGCGCGCCGACCCGGCGGCGGATTTACGCGAGCGCGCGTATCAGATTTTCGGCGCGCAGTTTTTAGAGAGCCTGCTTGAGGTTAACGGCCGTCTCGAAGGAGTTGCGCGCGTGCGCGGCTTTGTTTCCGCGCCGCGTGAGCGACGCACGTCGCGCGATGCGCAATATCTCTTTGTCAATGGACGTTTTGTACGCGACCGTCTCGTTGCACGCGCGCTCGGCGAAGGCTATCGCTCGGTGCTCCCGCACGGCGTTTACCCGGCAGCGCTTCTTTTTCTCGAAGCACCGACCGAAGAGGTTGACGTAAACGTCCATCCGGCAAAGACCGAAGTGCGTTTCCGCCGCGCCGCAGCAGTCGCCGATGCGGTGCGAGATGCGGTGCGCTCGGCGCTCGCGCATGGAGGCTTCCTCAGTCTCGCAGACGACTTGGCAGAACCTGACGAAGAGATACGCGCCGCCTCTGATGAAAGCTTCCGCGCTTATCACTCGAACGCTGCTCCAGCGTCGAACTCGATTCAACAGTCTCGCTCGAACCCCGACAACGCGGCTGACGCTGCAAGCGCATTTGGCGAACCCGAAGCATGGCCGCACGACGCGTCTGATTCATCGAGAGCGCATGCGACAGACGAAACAAGCCCGCGACAAGAAGTTATCGAATTCGATTGGACTCTTTCGCCTGCCGATGAAACTTTGCTGCGTGATGAGAATAGCGCTGATTTGCGTCTGACTCGGTTGGAAGTTGATGCGGAATCTGCTGTTGATTTCGTCGAAAGAGACGCGCGCAATTACGAGTCAAATGTGCATGCGATAAACGAGCAGGTTCAAGCGCGCGAACGATCTGCGATAAGCGTTGATGAATCGTTTAAGACAAACTCGCTCGGACACGTTTCATCCGATGCAAACGCCGTTTCGCTCCCGCCGCTCAACTCGGCTGCGGGTCTTGTGCGCGAGATCGAAGTTAATTCGCTGTCGGCAAACATTCGACCGCTCGGCCAGCTTGAAGACAGTTTCATCATCGCCACCGATCCCGAAGGCTTGCTTCTCATCGATCAACACGTCGCGCACGAGCGTGTTCTGTTTGACAAGTATCGTGCGCTTGAGGGCGCGCGCCGCGCCGAGTCGCAAGCGCTGCTGATGCCCGAAGCCTTCGACCTCACGCCAGCGCAGGCTGCCGCCTTCGATCAGATTTCGGAAGAGCTTGAACGCTACGGCTTTGAGCTGATGCGGCTCTCCGGGCGTACAGTCGCCATCCGCGCCGTCCCCGCAGACCTGCCCGCAGGCGAAGCGCGCAATCTTCTCTCAGAAATTCTCGACACCGTCGATGCAGAAAAACGCGGGCGCGCGCGAGAAAGCTTGCGCGACGAGATTGCCGCCTCGCTCGCCTGCCGCGCCGCCATCAAAATCAATATGCCCTTGACGCAAGAGAAGATGCGTTGGCTCATCGACCGGCTGCTTCTGACCTCGTCGCCTACCACCTGCCCGCACGGTCGCCCCGTCATCCTCCGTCTTACCAAACGAGACATCGAGCGCGGTTTTCATCGACCCTGAATTGTTTGGCAATTCGTTTTCAAATAGTTCTCGTTGCAGAGGCTCTAAAGCTTTTCAAGCGCGGAGACGACGGCATCCTCTTTGGAGAGGTCGTCGAATAAGAAGTCAGGAGCGTGCGGTCTGAGAGTCTCGACGCTGTTGACACGGCCCGTGCCGACGGCGATTGAGCGTGCGCCGAAATGTTTGGCGCAGGCGATGTCGTTTGGCGTGTCGCCGATGACGATGAATTGCGAGGGTTGTAAATCTATTCGGAGATGACGCTGGATTCGCGCGTGTGCGAGCGCGGGCAGGTCGCGCCGGTCGTGCGAGTCGTCTCCGAATGCGCCGGGGAGTTTGAAGAAACGGTCAAGTCCCACGAGTCGCATCTTGAGCTCTGCCGCAGGGCGGATGTTTCCCGTCAGCAGCGCCGAATAAAAACGCATGTCTCCGTCGAGTCTTTCAAGCAACGCGCGCACGCCGGGCAAAACTTCGAAGACGGGCTCGTTTGTATGATTTGCCGAAACTCGTTCAAGAGCAGCTACATATTGCGCTCCAAGCTTGCGCAGACGCGCGCGAATCTCTTCGGTTGAAAACCCTTCGTCGCTCAGAGCCTCAGAGACGATCTGCAAATCCGTCATCCCCGAAACCGTCATCTCCCTGAGGCGGCCAGCCGTCCCAAACACGCTCTCCAAAACGGGAATCGTGTACTCCTTAAACGCGCCCGGTCGCACCGAACGAATCAGTGTGCCGTCTATATCCCAGAGAACGATCCGCAAGTTTGTTGACATAATTAAAGCGAAGGCGGGAGACAGAAGTCAGGAGTCAGAATAGAAAGAAGACATTCTTATTCTGACTCCTGACTTCTGTCTCCAGTCTTCATTCGATAACTGCAAGTACTTCGCCAGCGTTAACGGTTGCGCCCGTTTGCGCGTGCAGCTCGACAACTGTGCCGGCCTTTGGAGATTTCATTTCGTTCTGCATCTTCATGGCTTCGACAACCAAAAGCCCCTCGCCAATCTCAACCGTTTGGCCCTGCTCGACGAGGACGCGAACGACCTTGCCCGGCATCGGCGAGGCGATTGAGGCGCGACCTGCATCGTGGCCGGCGCTTGCGCGAGATGCACGCAAGCGTTTCGGGTCGCTCAACGAAATCTGAAAAACCTTTTCGCCGCCCGCGCGCCTGACCACGATCTCGACCGGGCTTGAGACTTTCTGGTCTTGTGTCGAGTCGCTGCTGAAATAAACTTCATGGACTTGCCCGTCATGGACGACGAGATAAAGACCACGCCCAATCTCGCGCGCGTCGAGTTGATACTTGCGACCGTCAATCTCTGCAAAGACGCGTTTGTCTTCGCGTCGAAAGTCGAGCGCAGTTTCTTCCGAGTCAATGTTGGCGATGAGTTTCATAGAAGCTGTTAGCGATTAGCTGTTAGCAACTAGCTTTCAGCTAACGGCGATATAAAAAGTTAACGTTGAAATACAAGAAGCACGTTAGGCGTAGAAAAAACCAGAAGGCTAAGAGCTAAGAGCTAATAGCTCTCTTCACATCAAACGACGTGCACGCTACCGCCCTACGCGGCCTGATAGTTTCCAACGACTAGCGGTCTGTTCGGCGGGTTGTTGCCGCGCATGATTTTGCGAAACCCTTTCTTGCGAGAGCGCGGCGGCGATGATTGCAATGTCGCGCTCGATAATTTCTCCGGCGGAAATCTCTGCGGGTGCGGCGTTTGATTGTGCCGCATGCTGACGCTTCTGAAAGCGCGAGATAAATCCTGTATCAAGTCGGCCTTCGAGAAATTCGGGGTCGCGCATGACGGCGCGGAAAAAGGGAAGCGTCGTCCTGATTCCCGCGACCGTGTATTCGGCCAGAGCGCGGCGCATGCGCTCGACGGCCTCCGCGCGCGTGCGCCCCCATGCGGCGAGCTTTGAGATCATCGGGTCATAGTAGATGGAAACTTCCGCGCCCTGATAAACGCCGCCGTCGTCGCGCACGCAAGGGCCTGCTGGGACGGACAGATGTGTGATTCGACCGGGCGACGGGAGAAAATTATTGTCGGGGTCTTCAGCATAGACACGACACTCGACGGCGTGGCCGCGCCAATCGACATCCTCCTGTTTGAACGAGAGCGCACGTCCCGCGGCGACGTTGATCTGCTCGCGCACAAGATCGATTCCTGTGACCAGTTCCGTGACAGGGTGCTCCACCTGCAAGCGCGTGTTCATCTCAAGAAAGTAAAACTCGCGCGTGACGTCGGAGACGAGAAACTCAACCGTCCCTGCGCCCACATAGTTGCACGCGCGCGCAATCTTGACGGCGGCATCGCCCATCCTTGCACGCAGGCCGGGATCGTTAATCGGCGAAGGACATTCTTCGATCACCTTTTGATGTCGGCGCTGGATGGAGCATTCGCGCTCGCCGAGATGCACGTGATTGCCATGCGCGTCGGAGAAGATTTGAATCTCGATGTGGCGCGGGCGCTCGACGGCTTTCTCGACATAGACGGATGAATCACCGAAAGCCGATTGCGCTTCGGACTGTGCGTTTGCAAGCGCCGAGGCAAGCTCCGATTCATCGGCGACAAGACGCATGCCCTTGCCGCCGCCGCCCGCCGCCGCCTTGAGCAGCACGGGATAGCCGACCTGCGCCGCCGTCTCGCGCGCCTCGTCAAAGGATGAGAGCGAAGCTGTCGTGCCCGGCACGACGGGCGCACCTGCTTCAATGGCCGCAAGCCGCGCATTTATCTTTGATCCCATCAACTCCATCGCTTCGGGCGGCGGGCCAATAAAAGTCAGACCTGCTTCTTTGACGGCGCGCGCAAACTTTGCGTTCTCTGAAAGAAAACCGTAGCCGGGATGAATCGCTTCCGCGCCTGACAGATGAGCCGCTTCGATGACGCGATCCATGCGCAGATAGCTCTCAGCCGAGGGCGCAGGGCCAAGAAGATATGCTTCGTCAGCGAGACGCACGTGAAGCGCTGATGCGTCAGCTTCCGAATAGACGGCGACGGGCGAGATATCCATCTCCCTGCAAGCGCGTATCACGCGCACAGCAATCTCGCCCCGGTTGGCAATCAGGATTTTCTTAAACATAGAAGAAGCGGTTAGCTATTAGCTGTTAGCTTTTAGCATATCTTTTATCAACGGCTTCGCAGAACACGCAGCCGGTCGATTGTTGAATACATTCTGCGACATCCGAAGTTGCAATTGGCCGTGCATTATAAAGCTGAATGCTAACAGCTAAAAGCTAATAGCTAAAAGCTAACAGCTAAACAACAACCGAGTTGCCGGGCAGATGGGGATTGTAGCGGATGGTGACGCGCGCGCCGGGGAAGTAGTCTGTTTGACGACGCTGCTGCTCAGCGTCGAGCAGTTGTGCGGCCTCGTAATCGACGCCGTTGACGGTGTAGTTATAGAAGATTTGTTTGATGTCGCCTGCTTCGTCCGTGACAACGTCGAAGATAGAGGCTTCGGTGATGCGGCCCGTGTGGAGAAGCCGCGCGCGGCGTGCAGCCTCGTCGTCGGGTTTTCTGCGGCGAAAGATGTTGAAGATTCCCATGCTCGCCGAAAGAGGCGGGCCGCGCGGGTTGCCGCGACCCCGTTCGCATTTTCAGAATGTTTAGAGCGGAGTTGGTGTCGGGCGTTTGTTTGTCTCGCCGGGCCTCAGGATGCGTCCGTCGCCGATCCTCAAATCGTCGTCCGTACCGAGCACTTTGTCGCGACCCGGAAGCACAAGCTCATAACTTGTCAGAGAGA
Source organism: uncultured bacterium (assembly GCA_965365725.1). Taxonomy (GTDB): domain Bacteria; phylum Acidobacteriota; class Blastocatellia; order Pyrinomonadales; family Pyrinomonadaceae; genus DASQDT01. Next base: position 6,755 of record CBDUCU010000195.1, read on the forward strand.
TACGGCCGCCGTTTGCATCGTCTCTACTCGAAGCATGACGTATGCGCGCAGAAGACGACGCGCGTCGCTTGCGCCCGCGTGCATCGCGCACGGTCGAAAGCGTTGCTACTTCGGCTTCGGGTGCGTATCTGCCCGCTTCGAGCATGCTGGCAACCCGAGCGACGGAGCCGTCAGCGTCGGGCAGGCGACGCAGGTCGGAGGGCGTAGCAGGATATGTCCCAAAGCGCGCGCGGTATGCATAGAGCACGCGGTCTGTCGCATAAAGAATGGCCTCTTCACCCGCGCGGCGGGCAAGCTCGCGTTGTCGTAACTGCTCAGGGATGCTTGCAATGACAAGCGCAGTCA
>CBDUCU010000196.1:0-7074 GCA_965365725.1 uncultured bacterium
GAACTCAGTTACGATCTGCTTGTCACGATATTTAATCCCGCCACGCCGCTTCATGACGGCGCGGTCGTCGTCCGTCGTCACCGCGTTGCGGCAGCCGCTTGCTTTCTACCTTTGACGCTCAATCCTTTGCTCTCGAAAGACCTCGGCACGCGACATCGCGCCGCCATCGGCATCACCGAAGACACGGACGCTGTCGCCGTCGTCGTCAGCGAAGAGACAGGCCTTATCTCGTTTGTGCAGGGCGGGCAGATCAAGCGCGGACTCGACGCAACCAAACTCCGCGCCAGCATCTTCGACGCGCTCGAAGCGCCCGCGCGTCCGAACGCTCAGGAAGCCCCGGCAGTTGTCGAACCGGAAACCAAAGAAGATGCACGAAGTCGCACGCTGGAACTCAGTTGAAAACAGCGCTGAGTTGAAAACAACGCTTATTTCAAGTTCTCAAATCTTCAATTCGCAGCAACAACTTCTTACTGACTAATGGCTTATCGTGATGCCGAGACGGGGGCAGGAGACGCGCGGCGCGTGGCACAGCGTTGGCTGCGCGAGTTCTGGCTGGCAGATTGGGGTTTAAAGCTTCTCGCGCTGCTGATCACGCTCGTTCTCTGGTTTGCCGTCACGGGCCAGCGCTCGCCCGCAACCATCAATCTGCGCGGCGTGAGCCTCGAATTTATTCACGCCGCAGAGGTCGAAATCAGCAACGATCCCATGGATGAAGTCTCCGTCACGCTTGAGGGCAGTCGCGGCAAGCTTGATGAGATTAATGCACGCAATCTCGTCGGGCGCGTCGACATCAGCCAGCTTCGCCCCGGCGAGCGCGTGCTTCACCTGAGCGAGAGGACGCTGACGATGGACTTGCCGCAAGGCGTGCGCATCGTGCGCACCGAACCGCAGAGCGTCGCTCTTAAGCTCGAACGAAGCGTCGAACGCGACCTCGATGTTGAAGCTCGGCTCGAAGGCGACCCGGCGGATGGATTCGAGGTGCGCTCAATTCAAGTCAATCCAAACCGCGTGCGCGTGCGCGGCCCTGAGAGCCGCGTTGCAACGGTCGAGCGAGCTTATACCGAGACCATCTCGCTCGACGGCCAACGTGAGACGCTGACGCTTCCGCAAATCGCGGTCGATATCACGGATCGAAAGGTGATCTCGCTTGACCCGGCTGTTGCCGTGCGCATAGAGATTGGCGAAGAGTCGGAAGAGCGGCGCGTCTTCGGCGTGGCAGTTCGTAGCGCCGCCGGAAGCGAGGTCAGCCCCTCGACCGCGACCGTGATGATACGCGGCCCGCGCACCGTCATCCGCAACGTCCGCGCTGATGAATTAGAAATCATCATCGAGCAGGCGGCGGACGGAACGCTCAAACCACGCCTTTCAACCTCAGCCGCGCTCAACGGACGCGTCGAACTCGTCAGTACCGCTCCCGCAAATTTTACTCTTACCAACTGAACCCCAACATGAAAAGACTCTTCGGCACTGACGGCATGCGCGGTGAGGCAGGACGTTTCCCGCTCGACGCACAAACAATTACAACGGCGGGCCGCTCGCTCGCCCGACACCTTTCTGCAACCCACCGTCGTCAACCACACATCGTGATAGGGCGCGACACGCGCGAATCCGGCGCATGGATCGAGCGCGCATTCCTGGACGGCGCACGCGAGGCCGGGGCCGCTTGCATATCAGCCGGAATTATTACAACGCCTGGCATCGCTTATCTGGCGCGCACGCTCCCCGCAGATGCAGGCATCGTCGTCAGCGCTTCACATAATCCCTTTCACGACAACGGCATCAAGATATTCGCACAGACCGGCCGCAAGCTTGACGATGCGACCGAACGTCTCATCGAAGCAGACATCCATGCCGCAGTTTCGACGGAGGTGAGCGAAAAGCTTACGTCGGGCGCGGCTGCGAAAGGCTCGCTTCAAGACGTTGAGAGCGCAACGCTTTCAATTGAGACTAGTGCTGCCGCATTGGGCGATGGTGAGAAAGCATCGGAACTCCAGGAACGGTACTTAAACTTTCTCGTGGAGGAGACGGCGGCGGGGCTTCGGCTCGACGGTTTACGCATGGTCGTCGATTGCGCCAACGGTGCGGCCTCGCGGCTTGCGCCTGCGCTCTTTGAAAGACTTGGCGCGCAGGTCGTCGCCCTCAATAATGCGCCCGACGGCCGCAACATCAATCGCGATAGTGGCTCGCTCCACGTCGAAAATCTAGGCCACAAGGTTATCGAAGAGGGGGCGCGTTTCGGCGTGGCCTTCGATGGCGATGCCGACCGAGCGCTCTTTATCGACGCACGAGGCGAGGTGGTTGACGGCGATGCGACGCTTTGGGTTCTGGCACAGTACATGGCATCGCGCGGCGAGCTTTCCGGTGATACGGTTGTTGCTACCGTGATGAGCAATATCGGGCTTGAAACAGCCCTGCGCACAAGCGGAATAAGACTTTTGCGCGCTGACGTGGGCGACAAATACGTCCTCGAAGAACTGTTGCGCACGGGCGCGAGTCTCGGCGGCGAGCAATCAGGTCACATCATCTTCCCGCGCGTGAGCCTCGCCGGTGATGGAATGATGACGACCCTCTTCGTGCTGCGCGCGCTTGCCGACACGCAACGAGAGTTGCATGAGTTGACCGAAGGATTTGTGCGCTACCCGCAGGTACTCTTGAACGTGCGCGTGCGTGAAAAGCTGCCTTTTCAGGAAGTGGAAGAGATCGAGCGCGCCGCGCGTAAAGTAGAAACCGAACTCGGCACTGAGGGTCGTTTGCTTCTGCGCTATTCGGGCACGGAGCCTCTGGCGCGAGTCATGATCGAAGGGCGCAGTCAGGAAGAGATTCTGCAGCTAGCTAAGAACCTCGCAACGGTGATTGAAAGGCAACTCGGTGCAAGGTAAGGCTTGGGTAACGAGGTAATTTTTACATTCATGAACGTGTAATTACTACCCTTATCGACATTTGTGACGGATTCAACCGATAGGCGGACAGACGCTGAAATATATCGATAATGACGGAAATAGAAGGGTTTTCGGAAAGAACGTCAAATTTCCACTTGCGCGGCACGGACGTTGCGATGTATATTGTGGGGCAAGAGAGACGGTTGGTGAATCCTCCGTCTCAGTGGTTGCTGGGGTGAGGACAGTGACCACGAATTGGAATGAGCACGGCGTTCCCCAAGTTCGCCGTGCTCGTTCTTTTTTTACCCAATTTCAAGTTGCATAAGCTTCCAATCATTTCACATCTAAAATCTTTCCGGCTCAAGTTAAATCTGCTGTCTCAAAAGCCACTGCATAGCTTTGACCGCTCGCGCGCGTGTTAGAATTCGATCCGTCTTAAGAAATCTTATCAATTTGCCGAAGCCGCGCTATCGTTAACGCGTTCGTCCGCATTTGCCTCGTTATGGACTTGAGCAGTTATAGAGCTGAGTATGCTGGATATGCTTCTGCCTTCGAGCATGAGCGTTACAGGCATCATGCGGGGATTGCGCAGGAGCTGCACTTTGAACATATCAGAGATCGCTTCTGCGGCCTCTGGACGCACGAGACAATTGACGAACTAAAGAATCGACTTTCCGACACGCCCGCACAGTTTGAGACGGAGCGAAACGGAATATCCGCGCTTCTCACTGTTGCATGCCGGAATCACATCGGAGCGCGTGCTGCTGAAATCACGTCTGAGCTCGAGCGATGCAGCGCGTCGTCGTACATTGAATTAAGGGGCGAGAAGATAATGTGTGAGGATGCGCCGGTCATTATCGCACATGAAGCAGACGCGGGACGACGCAGCGAGCTCGCATCGCGCTGGCTTGACAGCGTGCATACATGCGACGACCTTCGCGCAACGCGCCTTGAAACCATAAGGGAAGCCGCACGCGCCCTCGGCTTCGCCGGCTTAGGCGCGCTCGAAGAAAGTGCGTCGGGCGTGGCTATGTTGGAGCTTATATCTCCAGCGCGAAAATTTTTAGAGGCGACTTCATCGGCATACATGTCGGGCCTTGCGAGTCGGGCAGCACAAGATGCGTCGTCCGAGATTCTGCGACCGGTCTCCTTTGCAGACGCGCTTAGATTTCGACGCGCCGCGCACATTGATGCTTTCTTCCCACAACGCCGGGCCTTAACAGCTTACCGCGCGATGCTCGAAGGCTTAGGCATACGCGCCGAGCGGCAGAAGAACATAACCTTTGACGACGCGCCGCGACTCGGTAAAAAAAATAGCACCTTGTGTTTTCATATAAATCCGCCCACAGATGTCAGACTTGTGATTGACGAGCAAATCGGCGCAGAGTCTTATCTCAAGCTCTTTTTTGAGGGGGGACGCGCGCAGCATTTCGCCTGGGCCTCGCACGACATGGCAACACGCTACCCGGAGTTCGTGCATGCGCCGGACACGGCGGCGCAGGATGCAGCGGGCCATCTCTTTGTTGATTTCCTGCGCGATGCCGGTTGGGTTGGCGAGAGTTTTGGTCTGCGCGTTTCAGAGGCGCACGCGCTATCGCGCTCTGTTGCGCTTCTTCAGTTGGAAGAGGCGCGACACAGTTGCGCCGGATTGCAGTATGCGCTTGCGCTCGACGACGCGCCGGATATCCGCTCCGATCATCTCGCCGAAATTTATGTCAGTCTTTATGGCGAAGCGACAGGGGTTCGATATCACACGGCGACGCGTTTGATTGATGCGGAAGACGCGTTTCGACATGCGACGAAGCTGCGCGCGCGTCTTTTGGCTGTATCGCTCAAGGATCATCTTCGCACGCGCTACGGGCGAAGGTGGTATGCGTCGCGCGCGGCGGGCGATCAGTTGATAGATGTTTGGAATGCAGCATCGCGTTATCACGCTGAGGAGCTTGCGCGACTTGCTTGGGGCGGAGAGCTTAGCTTTGATCTGCTGGCGGAAGACCTGAAGGCGGCGCTCGATGAGAAATGAGCTGACCGTGCGTCGCGTCAGCGTCCATCTCGACGGGCGCGCAGCCTACGATATTGAAATCAGTGACTACGCGCTCGACCGTCTTGGCGAGACAACACGCGCGGCATTGTCGGCGCATGCCGCGCGCGTTGCGCTCATATCCAACCGACGCGTCTTTGATCTCTACGGCGAGCGCGCCGTCGAAAGCCTGCGACGCGCGGGGCTGAGCGTTGCGCACTGGCTGATGAGCGATGGCGAGCGTTTCAAGAGTTGGACGACGGTTGGGCGCGCACTGAAATTTCTCTCTGATGAGAGATTAGAGCGGACGGACGCGGTGGCGGCTCTGGGCGGCGGTGTTGTCGGCGACCTCGCCGGATTTGCGGCGGCAATTTATCTACGCGGCATCGCTTTGATCCAAATACCGACGACGCTGCTTGCACAGATTGATTCATCCGTCGGTGGGAAGACCGCCGTCAACACACGCGAAGGCAAAAATCTCGTCGGCGCTTTTCATCAGCCGCGCGCCGTCGTCGTCGACACGCGGACGCTTCTGACTTTGCCTCGCCGCGAGTTGACCGCCGGATGGTGCGAGGCCGTCAAACAGGGGGCCGCCGGCGACCGCGCGCTATTTGATCAGACGTTTCGCTTTCTCTCGGATGACGCGGGCCGAAAAGATCACTCGCTCGCTGAACTAATCGCTGCACAGTGTGCTTTCAAAGCAAAGATCGTCGCGGGCGACGAGCGCGAAGATGCGCTTCGGACGGACGCGCTCTCGCGTCGCATCTTGAATTTTGGACATACCGTCGGCCATGCGCTCGAAGTCGTAACCGGTTACAAGCGGTTTCGGCACGGCGAAGCAGTTGGCTACGGAATGATCGCGGCGGGTGAGATTTCGAGGCGGTTAGGATTGCTCGACGCTTCGGAGTTAGAATACTTGCGCGAAGCGGTGCGGCTGGCCGGTCGTCTGCCACGCGCTGACGATGTCGATGAAGAATCGATCCGGCGCGCGCTTGTCAAAGATAAGAAAGCGGTGGGCGGACAAATCCGCTGGGTCTTACTTGAAAGGTTAGGTCATGCGCGGATCGTAGGGGGCGAGCAAGTTCCGGCACGCGTCGTAGGCGATTCAATCCGCGCCGCACTCGCTTTTCGCGTATCCAATCCCTCGTCGAGGAAAATCGCTACATGATTAACTCAACCAACACGACCCTGCGGCGGGACGTGCGCAACGAGCGCGGCTCGTCGCGGCTGAGCTTTATCATTATCGTTATCGTTATCGCATCTGCTGGTTACGTCGCCTATCAACTTGTGCCGCTTATGTACAATGCTTCGCTTTATAAGGTCTATATGCAAGACACGGTGGACAGGGCCATTGCGACAGGCAAAGACGAAGCATGGGTTCGCGAGCAACTTATCAAGTCTGCCGAAGATTATAACCTGCCGCCAAACCCTCTCGTCGAAACGCGACTGAGCGAGGGTCGCATGATCGTGCGCGCACGCTGGACGCGCCCCGTGCCGCTTCCGGGCTATACTTACGAATACAAATTCGACCACACCGTCAAAAGCGCAAAGTTCTTCAGCTCGGGATGAAGTGATAAGGCAAAAGTAAAAAGGTAAAAGGCAAAAGTGAGAAAGCACCACCTGCTTTAACTTTTGCCTTTTACCTTTTTACTTTTGCCTTATTTATGCTGCGCCTTTTAGTTGAACAAGTCCGGCGGGCGCGACTGCAAGCCACGTCGTCGGGCACACGCCGCAGCGCGTGCAGGTATCGACCGAAGGACACGGCGCGGTCGAACGTACCTCATGCGCGCGCGCGTGCTCGCGTTCCATAAATTCACGACCGAGTCCCGCGTCAACAATTTCCCAGGGGAGAAACTCTGCGTAGGAGCGCGCGCGTCGAGTATGAAAGTCCGCGTCAAAATTGTTTTCTCGCAGAGCCGCTTGAAGGTCGCCGCCAAGCCGCGACATCGAGTCGATGACGCGTGCAACGCGCCGGTCGCCAAGCGAAAAGAGAGCCTGCTCGTGTGCGATGCGCGCCGACATGACGCGGACTTCGACGTTTGGAATACGCGCCAGATTTTTCGAGAGCCACTTCAAACGTCGCTTCAATTCGCGCTCTTCACAAATCGGCTCCCATTGAAACGGCGTGTTCGGCTTCGGCACAAACCCGTTCAAGGCTGGGATGATCTTGCCCGC
>CBDUCU010000197.1:0-7060 GCA_965365725.1 uncultured bacterium
GTTTGGTGATTCTTGTCTTGGGAGATTTTGGGGATGGCGACTCTCGCAGCTGCCGGTGCGGAGACCGTGTCGGCGCACGAAAAGTCGGAGCGTTTGCGCATCGCGGTGCACGGGGCAGTGCAGGGCGTGGGCTTTCGTCCATTCGTTTACCGGCTTGCCTTGTCTCTCAAGCTTACGGGTTGGGTCGTCAATTCTCCGCAGGGCGTGTTTATAGAAGTCGAAGGCGAAGAACGCGCGCTCAAAAATTTTCTCCGGCTTATAGAAGACAAGCGCCCGCCGCTTGCGTCAATTCAATCGCTTGAATCAACGTTTCTCGACGCTGTCGGCTACACGCATTTTGAGATACGCGAAAGCGACTCGGCGGGCGAAAAGACCGCGCTCGTCCTGCCCGACGTAGCCACCTGCCACGATTGCCTTGCAGACATTCTCGACCCTGCAAACCGGCGTTATCTTTATCCATTCACCAACTGCACCAACTGCGGCCCGCGCTTCTCGATCATCGAACGACTCCCTTACGACCGCCCGCACACGACGATGAAAGATTTCGTGATGTGCGCCGACTGCCGTCGCGAATATAGCGACCCGCTCAACCGACGCTTTCATGCGCAGCCCAACGCCTGTCCTGCGTGCGGCCCGCGGCTAGAGCTTTGGAACGTGTTCGGCGCAACCCAGGCCTTCGGCCACGAAGCGCTTCAGCGCGCCGCACGAGCCATCCGCGAGGGCGCGATTGTCGCCGTCAAAGGTCTCGGCGGTTTTCATCTCATCGCCGACGCGCAGAGCGACGAGGCCGTCCGGCGTTTGCGCGAGCGCAAAGCGCGCGAAGAAAAACCCTTCGCCGTCATGTTTCCCTCGCTTGCAACGGTCGCAGCCGTGTGCGAGGTTTCCCGACTCGAAGCGCGGCTTTTGACTTCGCCCGAATCGCCCATCGTTCTTCTCAAGCGAAAGACAAAAGAGACGCAATCTCAGATTTCAAATCTGAGCTCTGAAATCTCGAATCTCAAATTTGAAATCTCTGAACATGTTGCGCCCGCGAATCCTTATCTGGGCGCGTTGCTCGCTTACACGCCGCTTCATCATCTGCTGATGCGCGAAGCGGGGCGCGCAGTCGTCGCAACGAGCGGCAATCTTTCGGACGAGCCGATCTGCACGGACGAACGTGAGGCGCTCGAACGCTTGCATAAGATCGCAGACCTCTTTCTCGTCCACGATCGTCCAATCGCTCGACACGTTGACGATTCAATCGTGCGCGTGATGGCCGGGCGCGAGGCGGTGCTGCGACGCGCGCGCGGGTATGCACCGCTTCCCGTGAGATTAAAAGAAGAGCCGGTGTCTGTGATCGCGACGGGCGCGCATCTGAAAAATGCTGTGGCCGCGACTAGAGGGAGCGATGCTTTTATCAGCCAACACATCGGCGACCTCGACACAGAGCAATCGTTTGCAGCCTTCCGCCGCGTCATCGAAAGCTTTACAGAGCTCTACGAATTGCAGCCGCGCGCCTTTGCCTGCGACGCGCATCCCGATTACCGCTCGACGCGCTTTGCAGAAGATGCGCGGCTTCGCGTCGTTACGGTTCAGCACCACTATGCGCATGTTCTTTCATGCATGGCTGAAAACGACTTATGCGCGCCTGCGCTAGGCGTGGCGTGGGACGGCACAGGCTTCGGTACGGACGGCACAGTCTGGGGCGGCGAATTCCTGCGCATCACACCCGACTCTTTCGAGCGCGCGGCGCATCTGCGCACCTTCCAGCTTCCGGGAGGCGACCGTGCCGCACGCGAGCCGCGCCGCGCCGCGCTCGGCTTGCTCTACGAAGCGTTTGGCGAAAGTGCGTTTGAGATGTGCGATCTCGCGCCGCTTCGCTCGTTCAACGCGACGGAACTTCGATTGTTGAAAGCATCGCTCAAGAAAGGCTTGAACGCGCACACGACATCGAGCGCGGGTCGCCTTTTCGATGCGGTCGCTTCAATCGCAGGCCTCAGGCAGCAGGCGCGTTTTGAAGGGCAGGCCGCAATGGAGCTTGAGTTCGCTGTCGAGGAATTTGTGACCGATGCGGCATATCAATTTCAAATCTCAGATGACAAATCTCAGACGACAAATCTCAGCGCGCGCCCGTCAACTGTTGTTGATTGGGAGCCGTTGATTGTTGAGCTGCTCAATGATGTGCGTCGCGGTGTTGCAAGGCGCGTCGTCGCGGCAAAGTTTCATAACGCGTTGACTGAGATGATCGTTTCTGTCGCGCGTGTGATGGATGAAGAACGCGTTGCTTTGTCGGGCGGATGTTTCCAAAACAAGTATCTGACCGAGCGCACCGTCAAGCGTCTGCGCGCGGAAGGTTTTAGACCTTACTGGCATCAGAGAGTTCCGCCGAATGACGGCGGGATTGCACTCGGACAGGTGTCGGCAGTTGCGCGCGCTCTCAGATAAGGAAGGGATAAATCTATGTGTCTGGCCGTGCCGGGAAAGATTATCAGCATCGAGGGCAACGACCCTACTTTGCGTTGTGGTCGTGTGGACTTTAGCGGCATCGTCAAAGAGGTCAATCTCTGTTACGTGCCCGAAGCGGCGATTGGCGATTACGTCATCGTCCACGTCGGATTTGCCATCAGCCGCGTCGACGAAGAAGAGGCGCTGCGCGTCTTTGAATATCTGCGCGAGATGGACGAGCTGGGCGAATTGGAGTTGAGCGAGATATGAAATACATCGATGAATATCGTGATGCCTCTGCTGCACACGCTTTCGCGCGCGAGATTGCTCGCATCACAACTCGACCCTGGACGCTGATGGAAATCTGCGGTGGGCAGACGCACTCAATCATCAAGTACGGCGTTGACGAGCTTTTGCCAAAAGAGATCAGACTTGTGCACGGGCCGGGCTGCCCCGTCTGCGTCACGCCGCTTGAACTGATCGACCGCGCGCTCGCCATCGCCGCGCGGACGGGCGTGATCTTCTGCTCGTTTGGCGACATGCTGAGAGTGCCCGGCACTGACAAGGATTTGTTGTCGATCAAGGCCGAAGGCGGCGACGTGCGCATCGTCTATTCACCGATGGACGCGCTGCGCATCGCAGAGGAAAACCCCGAGCACGAAGTAGTCTTTTTTGCCGTCGGGTTTGAGACGACCGCGCCCGCCAACGCGATGGCCGTCTATCAGGCGAAGCGCCGGCAGGTGAAAAATTTCTCCGTCCTTGTCTCGCATGTTCTTGTGCCGCCTGCGATGGAGGCAATCCTTTCGTCGCCGTCGAATCTGGTCGAAGGCTTTTTGGCCGCAGGTCACGTCTGCACGGTGATGGGGCTTGAAGAGTACGGGCCGATTGCTGAGAAGCACCGCGTGCCGATTGTCGTCACGGGTTTTGAGCCCGTTGACATTTTGCAGGGAGTTTTGATGTGCGTGCGGCAACTTGAAGAGGGACGCGCGGAGGTTGAAAATCAGTACACTCGCTCTGTCCGCAGCGAAGGGAACCGGCCCGCGCAAGAGTTGATCGCCGAGGTCTTTCGCGCCGTCCCGCGCAAGTGGCGCGGCGTGGGAGAGATTCCGCAAAGCGGTTTAGGATTGACGCAAAGCTACTGTGAGTTTGACGCAGAGACGCGCTTCGGCGTTGAAAACTTAACGGCTGAAGAACCTGCCGAATGCATCAGCGGATTGATCATGCAGGGCGTGAAAAAGCCCTTCGAGTGCGGAGCCTTCGGCGCGCGTTGTACGCCGGAACGCCCCTTAGGTGCGCCGATGGTCTCAAGCGAGGGCGCGTGCGCTGCCTATTATCGTTATCGCCGAATCGTAGCGACGGAAGAAAGAGAAGCCGCTCGCGCGCTTTAGTTAGGGAGGACCGGAAGATGTCAGCCGTCAAAGAATTCTCGCTCGCCTGTCCATTGCCTTTAGAGCAATATCCAAACGTCCTGCTCGCGCACGGCGGCGGCGGAAAGCTGATGCACCAACTCATCGAACAGGTGTTTGTCAGCGCATTCTCGAACCCTCTGCTTGGAGCGCGACACGACGGCGCGACCTTTGAAGTAAACGGCGCGCGCATGGCTTTTACGACCGACTCTTACGTCGTTCGCCCGCTATTTTTTCCCGGCGGCGACATCGGAACACTCGCCGTCAACGGCACGGTCAATGACCTCGCCATGTGCGGCGCGCGCCCGCTCTATTTGAGCGCCGGATTTATTCTCGAAGAAGGTCTGCCCGTCGAGACTTTGTGGCGCGTCGTCCAGTCGATGAAGCACGCGGCGGACGCGGCGGGCGTTTCGCTTGTGACGGGCGACACAAAAGTTGTTGACCGGGGCAAGGGCGACGGAATTTTTATCAACACGGCGGGCGTGGGCGTAATCGATCATGCGCTTAGCATCTCGCCGGCGAGCGTGCGACCGGGCGACGCAGTCATCCTGAGCGGCGACATCGGTCGGCACGGCATTGCCATCATGGCCGTGCGCGAGGGGCTTGAGTTTGAGAGCGCGATTGAGAGCGACTGTGCGCCGGTCGCTGAAATCGTCGGCAAACTAATCGACACAGGGATAGAGGTTCATTGCCTTCGCGATTTGACGCGCGGCGGACTCACAAGCGCGCTCGTCGAAATCTCTGAAAGCGCGCATGTCCGCATCCGGATCGACGAATCATCGATCCCCGTACGCGAAGACGTACGCGGCGCGTGCGAGATTCTCGGGTTTGACCCGCTCTATCTCGCCAACGAGGGTCGCTTCGTCGCCTTTGTCGCCCCCGCCGACGCGGAGCGCGCCGTCGCCCAGATGAATGCACACGCGTCGGGCGAGGGGGCGCGCATCGTGGGTTATGTCGATGCCGGCGCGCCACTCGTCACGATGAGAAGCCGCCTCGGCACGTGCAGAATACTTGATATGTTTAGCGGCGAGCAGTTGCCGCGAATTTGTTAAGGATTGTCAGTTGTCAGTTGTTTGTGTTTCGCTGCTTGTCGCCGTCGTTATGAGCCTCGACGCAGGATGACGGATGCAACGAACAACGGCCAACCGTTCACGGAACACGAGCACTCGATTGATGCAATCTGCGCGCGTCAGGCCGGGGCCGCGACACAACATCTGCGCCATTGGATTTGCGGCGACATCGAGGCAACAGTGACATTTTTTTAGATGTAGGTGAATGCTGTCCAACGCGCGCCAAAAAAATGCGTCGTCAGGCGGCGGACAAATAACACGTAAAAAAAAGTAAAGGCCCGACGCAATCGGGCCTTTACTCAATTCTTTGAGTTGTCGGGCGCATGCTTTTGAAATCTCCAAAAGCATGCGCTCAATCAAGTTAGTTGATCTCTACTATGAGCCGCCGGCCATCTTGCCGATGAGCGTAAAGAGCGGCATGTACATGGCGATGACGATGCCGCCGATGGTGACGCCGAGGAAGCCGATCATGGCGGGTTCGATCAAGGTCAGCATGTTGGCGATGGCCGTGTCGACTTCGTCTTCGTAGAAGTCGGCGATCTTGCCGAGCATGGAGTCGAGCGCGCCGGTCTGTTCGCCGATGCCGACCATCTGCGCCACCATGTTCGGGAAAACCTCCGTCGCTTTCAAAGGCTCGATAAAGCTTTCGCCGCGCTCAACCCCGACGCGAATCTTGCTGATTGCGTCTTCGAGAACGACGTTGCCGGAGGTGCGCGCCGTGATGTCGAGCGATTGCAGGATGGGCACGCCCGAAGAGAGAAGCGTCGAGAGCGTGCGCGAAAAGCGCGAGATGGCGACCTTGCGTAGAATGTTTCCGATGACGGGCACTTTCAAAAGCAGCTTGTCGAGGTTCCAGCGCCCGCTCTTGGTCTTGTAATAAGCGCGAATGGCGAACCCTGCCGCGATAAGAGAAACAAGTACGACGAGGCCGCCGATGCCTGCGATAAAGTTGCTGATGGCGACGACGATGCGCGTCGGAAGTGGAAGCTGCTCGCCCGGCCCGAGCAGTCCGAGAAAGATGTTCTGGAAGGCCGGGATGACGAAGATCATGATGACGGTAATGACCAGAACGGCGATGACGATGACGGCGACCGGATAGATGAGCGACGAGACAACGTCGCGCCTGAGCTTGACGATCTTTTCAATATAGCTCGAAAGACGTTGGAGAATGAGGTCGAGGATACCGCCCGTCTCGCCCGCTTCAATCATGTTGACAAAGAGTTGATCGAAGACTTTGGGGTGGCGTGCCATCGCCATAGCTAAAGTCGCGCCCTCTTCAACATCCTGACGAACTTGTTGGAGCACCTGCGCGAAGTATTTGTTCTCCTGCTGCTGCGAGAGAATTTCGAGACACTGGACGAGCGGAAGACCTGCGTCGATCATGACGGAGAATTGACGCGTAAAGATAGAGAGGTCTTTGGCCTTGACCTTCTTGCGACCGGCCGGTTTTGGTAAAGCTACCTCGCGCCCCTTCTCCTTGACGGAGGTGAGCATCACCTGCTCGCGGCGCAAAAGCTGCCGGAGCATCTCGCGGCTATCAGCCGCACGCTCGCCGACGACCATTTCTCCGACCCGGTTGCGGCCTTTGAACACGAAAGTTGGCATCTTTAATTCCTCGTAAATCTTGAATCTTGAATCGTAGATCGTGAATCGTAGTTGAGCGTGGCTGAGGTTGAGCGGTGAGTCGCAAAAGCGATAATCAATTTACGATTCACGATTTACGTCAATGTTATCTACCGACGTTGGGGCGGACTCCGACAGGGCGGGGTTGTGCGTAGGGAGAGCCGTTGCCGTTGGGGCGCGGCTGTGCGCCGCCCGTCGGGGCCTGCCCGGTATTGATTCCTGCGCCGTGCTCGATCAGCTCACGCAGCTCGTCCGTGTTCTGTGAGCGTTGCATGGCGATTTCAAGCGAGATCAGACGTTTGTGATAGAGCGTGGCAAGCGCTTGATTGAAGGTCTGCATCCCATACTTGCCCTGTCCGGTCTGCATCAGCGAGTAAATCTGATGCACCTTGTCTTCGCGGACGAGGTTGCGAATGGCCGAATTGGGCACCATGATCTCAAGCCCCATCACGCGTCCGCGTCCATCGGCGCGCGGCAAAAGCGCTTGACACAGAATGCCTTCGAGGACGAGCGAAAGCTGCGCGCGGATTTGCGCCT
>CBDUCU010000198.1:0-7039 GCA_965365725.1 uncultured bacterium
GGGCGTTGATCTCGCTGCCGGCACGGTCGATCTGGTGGCGGGCGAGATCTCTTTATTGACCGACGATGCGGGCGGAGGCGGCTATCGTCGTGAGTATGCGGCGCAGGTAAACATTTCATCCAACGTCGGCGGCAGCTATCGCGACTCGGAAGAATCGGAGGCTTCATTTGCCGAAGTGAGCAGTCTGAGCGCGTTCAATCGCTTTACGCTTGGCAGCAACATCGATCTCAACGCCAATGCGCCTATCAACCGTTTTCCAATCTTCCAGCGTGCGCGGCTCGCCGTCGTCCAACGAAACGTCTTTGAAAACGATCATGGCACGCAGACGCTCGGACGCGGCGGCTTTATCCTTTTACCGCGCGGATTGGAAGTCCGACTTGTCGCCAAGAATACGGCCAGTTCACCGTTGGCGGCTGGGCTAGTCACGATCTACCAGCGCACAAATCAGCTCGCACAAATCGTCGGCCAAGATCGCATTTCGTTTACGCCGCAAAATGCAGAGTTCAGCGTCACACAAGGTCGTTCGGCGACGCTCTTCGGCACACGTCGCGTGCTTGAACGCCGCGTCGTCAACTACCGCAATCAAGAAGGCTATAGTCGAGACAAACTGGTCACAAGAGTCGAAGTCGTTTTGTTCAATCGCGGGGCGCGACCTGCCGAAGCATTTGTGCGTGAAAGCATCGAGCGCTATGACGATAATCAATGGAAGATTGTCGAAAGCAGCGTGCCCAGCGAACCGCTCGGAGCAAATACAGTGCAATTCAAAGTCAGCGTTCCAGCAGGCGGCAAAACTACCGTTCTTTACACCGTCGAGGCGGAATAAGATTGAAGCCTACTTTACAGCCTCTCGCATGACGTTTACGGGAGCAGCTTGTTTCGTCCACAGCTTGAACTGTCCGGCGGCTTGCTCGACAAGCATTGAAAGACCGCCGATTGTCTGGCAACCGGCTTGAAGGGCTTCACGCATAAAAAGCGTTATCTCAGGGTTATAAACAAGATCGTAGGCAAAGCGTGCGCCCCTTAACTGTTGGGCAGTTGCCGGTGTGATTTCTTCAAACTTCCCGCGCGTGCCGAGCGGCGTAGCATTTATCACTACGTCGAAACCGTCGAATTTTGCGCCGCTTAAAACTGCTGATGTTGCTCCAAACCGTTCGGCTGTTTGCTTTGCGCGTTCAGGGTCGCGCGCAAACAGAGTCGTCAAAGAACCTGATTGTCTCAAGCCCCACAACAAAGCGCGCGCTGCGCCGCCCGCACCAATGACGGCAACTTTTGCATTTTTCAAAGACAAAAGATTTCGCAAAGGCACAAGCGCAGCGTCTGCATCCGTGTTGTATCCGCGAAGCTCTGCGCCTTCGATGACGACGGTATTGATTGCGCCAATCTCATTTGCCTTTGGCTCAATCCAGTCGAGATTTTTTAGGATGCCGGTTTTGTGCGGAGCAGTGACGCTGAAGCCGCGCAGATGCCATTCAATCTCTCGCGTACGCGGGTTTGCCATGCGACGCATAAAATCGTCGAGACGTGCGACTTCTATCGGCAGATAGACGGCGTTGAGTCGCGTTGCGGCAAAACCTGCGTTGTGTATCTGCGGCGAGAGCGAATGCGAGACGGGCGAGCCGATGATGCCGGTGATCAGCGTCTCTTTATCAATCGAACGAAGCCGGAAAATCTTTTCCAGATCATCTGCGGTGATTTGTCCTCGCGCCGTCTCACGCCCCGCTTCAGATGAAGCAAAAGTCAAAAACGCGCCTCTCGACGGGCCGAGCACGCGCGTCAGCAATCCTGCTTCTCCCATCGCCAGCGCAATCAATTCTCTTTGCTCGCGGCGCGCGCGTCCAAGCAGGCGAAAGACTTCGATGCAATCTGTTGCATCGCGCGCCGTGACAGCGATTTTAATTACGCTTGCGCCGGTCGAAGACATTCTCTCATAAAGATTTTGAAGCTCTGGCGGCGATTCTGAAAAATCATGATGCGAACAGATGACTTTTGCGATGTCGGCAAACTCAAACATTTTTTCGGCGGCGAAACCATCTGCAAATTCGAGATCGACGTAATGCTTAGCCGCAGCGTTTTGTTTGTGCTTCTTAAGAACCGTCTTGATTTGAGTCCAGAATGCTTTGCGCTGTGCAATTGAGATTTCACGTCGCCCGCCCTGTTCGGCGGGGCGAAACGTGATAATCACGGGCCGCGTTTGAGATTCGAGAATCGATTCGAGCAGGTCAAATGCGTTCCCCATCTCCGAAGGTTCAAGACAGTCGAAACGCAGCTCAACAATGTCGCAGAGTTTGTTTGCGACAACAATTTCACTTTCCATTTCTCGAAGACTGCATGCGCACACAGGCACGCAGACGCGAACGCTATTCATGTCTTCGTTATAAAGCATCAAAACGCGCGTACAAAACGATGATGCACTCGCTTTGCTCAAAATTCAGCGAGCGGAGGTGAAAGAGCAGGAGCGTATTTTAGTGTTTTGCCGGATGCGTTGCGTTGAGGTGGCGCGTCGTCCCTTCGGTGACGCTGAAAGGATGCGGGTCGATCTCAGAAGTGTTGCGTGATGCAAGCTCGCCCGCAGGTTGCTGCGTCGAGCCAATCGATGGCTCAGAGTCATGCTGAGATTGTGGTAGCGAAGTGTGCGGAAGGCGCGAAGCCCGTATCACTTCTCCAAGCCCCTCGCCGATACATGAAAGGCCCGGAATAACAAACCAAATCCAGAGAAGAATTGCTCCCCAAAAATAGAAAAAGCCGATGGCGACGATAGCGAGATAGGCCAGCCCCTCAAAGATTTTGCCAAGACCTTTTTCAAGCGTCGGCGGTCTCTTTTCTTTCTCCTTCTTCTTTCTTCTGACTTTTTGCTTTATCTCCGTCAGATCCACAAAATTTTCGGGAAGACTTTTTGTCAACGCCTGCGGCACAAGACTGATGTCGGCCCCGCAAGCGCGGCAGAACTTCGCATCTTCGATGTTGAGAGTTCCGCATTTCGGACAGTACACAGGCCGTCCTCCTCAAAGAGATGACGTGATGCTTAAAGGTCTTTTTGTTTGCTCTCGACAGGCATCGCCAGATGTTGCGTTGTCGCTTCGGTCACGCTCGGCGGCTGGAGAAGCTCGCCCGTGTGACGACTTTCAGAAAGCTCCGCTGCTCGCTGACGGTTAGGCAGAGAGCTTTGCGCCGGAACAAACGTCGGCGGAGCAAGCCGCTTTTGATCCTCTTTTAAGCGTAGATAAGAAGCCACGCCGTCTCCAATCATGGCAATGGCCGGAATCAGAAGCCAGAACCACCAGACCGCGCCTGCCGGCGCCCATGTCCGCGCTGCAAAAGCCACGCAGATAAAAGCCACGCCCATAAAAAAACTTTTGACCGCGCGCTCGATGCTGGCAGGCTCTTTTGCGCCGTGACGATGCTTGCGCCCTTCTAGTTCACGCTCCTCAGTGGCGAGCCTTTCGGCAAGATGCCCCGTGATGGCCTGCGGCACGAGGCTGATATCTGTTCCGCACGCGCGACAGTATTTTGCGTCATCGACGTTTTGCGCGGCACATTTTGGACAGAACATTTTTTCCCTCTCGCCGACAATGTTTAGAGTTACGGCTTAGCGTCTCCGACCAGTTGCGGCTCGTTATACGAAGATGCAAGGCGTGCGGTTCTCTGCCGCACGGCCTCGTAGAGGATCACGCCTGCGGCGACCGACACATTGAGCGACTCGATCTTTCCCAATAGAGGAATACGTACGAGCGTATCGCAGCGCTCGCGCAGGAGACGACGCAGGCCTGCGCCCTCGCCGCCGAGAAAGATGGCGACTGGCTGCGTCCAGTCCCAATCCGTGTAAACAGTTTCGCCTTCAGCCGCAGTCCCGACGCACCACACGCCGCGCTCTTTTAGTTCTTCCTGCACGCGTGCAAGGTTCGTCGCGCGTGCAACACTCACATATTCGAGCGCGCCTGCCGCAGCCTTTGCGACCGTCTCGGTCAAACCGGCTGCGCGACGTTCAGGAATAAAGACTCCGTGTGCGCCTGCGCATTCAGCCGTTCGTAAAATCGCCCCGAGATTGCGCGGGTCTTCAACACCGTCAAGGACGAGCGCAAGCGTCGGATCGCTTGTACTGATGCGGGCCGCCAGCCTTTCAATCAAATCTTCCGAAGCGATGTATGCAGCTGCTCCGACCGTTGCCATCACGCCTTGATGATTTGCGCCCTCGGCCATGCGATCAAGCTCTGCGCGCGGCGCGCGACGCACGATGATGTTTCGCTCACGCGCAAGCTCATAGAGAGTTTGCAGACGCGAATCGTGCGCGCCTTCGGCAACGATAATTCTCTCGACGTGACGAGCGCCCGCGCGCAAGGCTTCGGTCACGGGAAGCACGCCATAGATTCTTGACTGCGCTGCATCTCCCCCGCGCACTGTCGCGTCAAAGCGCGTGCGCGCATCACCTGCAAGCTGTTTTTGATGTCGCTTCATCTGAAAAAATTATGCGCGGCGGCGGCGCGACGCAATCATGTGGCGCACACGCACATAACGCGTAAACTGTGTGTCGTTGGTGACGATGGTTGCAACCTCCGTGTTGAACTTTCCCGGTCGTTCGCGCTTCAAACCTCCTGACTCGCTGCGTTGTGAAGGCATCCACACAGCGCTCAGGAGTTGACGAAGGCCGTCGTACTTTTTATCAAAACTCGCATTAGGTGCGCGTCGCTCCAACTCGTTCAAAAGTTTCTTAAAGTTTTCGCCTGCGAGCAATCCCATCTTTTCACCAAGCGATGAATAATCGAAGCTCCGCGACATAATTCGCCAACCGATAAAATTATGGCGCGAATAAATTTCCAGCGCCGTTTCATCAGCAAACATCTCGCGCGCGTCGGCCACCTCTTTGCCGGATTTGACGCGCCCCTTTCGCTCCTCGACCTCCATACGTTTTGTGTAGATGCGCCCCACCGCGAAGATTTCCAAATCAGTCCATGAAATCGAAACGGGCTCGCCGCTCACCGTCCACCCCTTTAACTCAACGTCGTTCATCTCAATCTTTCTCACGCGCGTGGGCGGACGCAATTCAACCTGCAAAGTTTCATCTGCAATTATCTCGGCAGCAAACCCAAGCTCGCCAAGCCTTTTGACAACAAACTCCGCTTCCTGACTTGTCGCCGCGCGCGCCACAGGCAGCGTGTCGCGTAGTTCTGCAAATTCACGAAAGAGTCGAGCGTCAATACGCAAAAGCTTTGCGGCTGCGTCAAGCTCGTTGTCGCCGCGTGCTTCGTCTTGTTGGGTAAAAGTTATGACTACATTGAAGCCCTTCTCCCAGGCGTCGAGCGGTCGCAGCGCGGGACGCTTTTGCTCTGCGCTTGCGGCAGTGGTCGGAAGCTCTACGCCACAGTAGAGACAATTTAAGCGCGTCGGCGGGTTCGCACGCGCACATTTTTCGCACGCCAACATCTCTTCGGGCGTGAAGGTTTTTGTTTCGGTCAGGACAAGCCCGAAGCCTTCCGGCAGTTGAGATTTATCCTCTTCGTCCAAGCGCGTTCTCCAATATTTAGTCTTCTGCGTCGAAGCCCCAGCTTAACACTATTTCAAATCGCTCGATGGCGACGGCGTTGGCTTGAAGTATAATCCTCTCGTCGCCTTCTTGAGACATTAAACTTTTTTATCGTGGTGTTTCTCCTAAACTATGCGCAGCCTGACGCTCAAAAGATATTTTCACACAAAACTGCTATGGCTGTTTTGTCTTGTGCTCGCCTTTGTTATGTGCGGCTGCGCCGCTTCAACGCGCGGAGTCGATCCGGCTAAACCGCGCGCCGAATCCCCTTACCCGGTCACGCTCTCGGCCAGCGCAGAACGCACAAAGGCCTCGCGCGACGCATGGACTCTTTTCGTCGCCGAGCAAGGAATTACCGATGCTCCGCAACCGGAGCTGCAACCGATTACCGCGACAGTCAAAACGCTTTCCGTTGCAAACCTCGGCGCGCCGATCAAACTGCCCAGCGTCGGCGATGTAAAAGATCAAGTCTCTGAAGAACAGCAGACGCGCGAAGCTCTGCGACGCTTTTTGACAAGCGCAACCGTTCCGCTTGGTATTCGTCCGGCTGAACTGTCGCTCGTTGCGCACGAAGATTTGCCTGACGGGCGCAAGCGCGTTGTCTATCAACAGAACTCTTTCGCATACCCTTTGCGCGGCGGCTATGGGCGCGTTGAACTCATTTTCACGCCGGATCGCCGCGTCACGAGTCTTTCAAGCACGACGCTTCCGGATGTCGAGCGCCTTCGTACGGCTCTCGCCGCAATCACACAAGAGCGCATCACTGCCGAACAAGCAATTGCGTCGGTCGCGGGTCGAACCATCAATTTCAACGATGCAACAGGCGCTGCGCAAACGCGCCTCGTCGCAGCACAGGGCGAGGCCGTCGCGCGCGAAATTGTCGTCTATCCACTCCGCTCAAAGACCGATTCAGCCGTGCTTGAGATTCATCTCGCATGGGAGATTGCGATTGGCGCCAATGCTTCTTTACTCGTCTATGTCGATGCGATTACGGGCGAGCAGATCGGCGTGGAGCCGGCAGCGACAATAATTGACTGAGAATGCGGTCGTCCTTGCCTTCGTTGCAGCCTTAAGGTAAAGAAATCAATAGTTTCGCTTGACCTCGTAGGGTCGGCGGCGGCATCCTAGTCTTTCTGATATTTGAAATCACCACTTACCAAACTTAACGGAGTAGCTTTTAGTTATGCATTTTGATCCCACAAACAACGTTTCTTGGCAGTTAGGTTACAGAGGCAGGGTCGCAGTTTTCATCGACGGTAACAATCTTTTCCACGCAGCACGTTTCCACAACATAGACATTGATTACAACAAGCTTTTGCGCGTCCTTTTGGGCGACGGAAGATTGTTGCGCGCCTTTTTTTATACAGGCGTTGACGTTGGGGCCGAGCGTCAACAGGGCTTCTTGCTCTGGATGCGTCGCAACGGTTTTCGCGTCGTTCAGAAGGAACTGAAAACCTTCTACGACGGAACGCGCAAGGCGAATCTCGATGTCGAGATCGCCGTCGATATGCTCTCGCTGGC
>CBDUCU010000199.1:0-7035 GCA_965365725.1 uncultured bacterium
TGTGGTTAACCCGACTTTAGTTGTTCAGGTTAACAGGTCCGTCGAACTTACTCTGCGCGGGCGCGATGTAACGCACGCCATCTGGGTTCCTGAACTGCGCTTCAAACAAGACCTCGTTCCCGGCATCGATATCAAGGTGCATTTCAAGCCGGTCAAGACGGGTCGCTTCGAGCTGGCATGCGCCGAATTGTGCGGGCAGCAGCATTACCAGATGAAAAGCTACCTGCTCGTGCTTCCCGAAGCGCAATATAACGAATTGATGGCCCTGCCGGCCGCTCAGTTTCAAAAACGCGTCTCAGAGCTTTATAACGAATACCCGCTCCCGCAGTACTAATCGCATCAGTTCGTTCTGTCCATTTGACGCTCGACCCGCAACGGGCCGCGCCGGAGAATCAAGAGATGGCAGAAGTTGATCCGACCCCTGCAACGTCGCACGACGAAGCCGAACATTCTGACCTCGACCATGCGCACGGTCATCACGGCCCGCCGACAGGTTTTATACGCAAGTACGTCTTTAGCATCGACCATAAAGTCATCGGGATACAGTATCTCTTTCTTGCGCTCTTTTCCGTCTTTGTCGGCATGATTATGTCGATTCTGATGCGGATGAAGATGACATGGCCCGATTCAAAATGGCCGATTCTTGAGACGCTCTTTGGCGAGGCTTTTAAGGGCGGGGCAATCTCGCCGGAGCTATATCTTTCGCTCGTCACGATGCACGGCACGATGATGGTCTTTTTTGTCTTGACGACCGCGCCGCAGGGCGGATTTGGCAACTACTTTCTGCCAATTCAAATCGGTGCCGAAGACATGGCGTTTCCAATCCTTAACATGCTCTCGTTTTGGGTGACGCTTGTCGGCCTGGTTGCGTTGTGTGCGGCCATTTTTTACGCGGGCGATACGGTCGTCGGGCCGACGGGCGGCTGGACTGCCTATCCGACGTTGAGCGCAATTGGCGATCAATTAAATGTTCCAGGCATGGGAATGGGGATGAATCTCTGGATCATCAGCATCGCCATCTTCTGCGTTGCGTCTCTTCTGGGCGCGCTCAATTTTATTACGACGCTTTTGAATATGCGCACGCGCGGAATGTCTCTGATGAGAATGCCGCTTACGTGCTGGTCTTGGTTTACGACCGCCGTGCTCGCGCTACTTTCATTTCCGGTTCTTCTGGCGGCAGGGATTCTACTTTTCCTCGACCGCAACGCAGGCACGAGTTTTTTTATCCCGACGGGGATTAGCGACGGCACAAAAATCCTTCCGCATCAGGGCGGCTCGCCGATTCTCTGGCAACATCTTTTCTGGTTCTTTGGCCATCCGGAAGTCTATATCGCAATCCTCCCAGGCATGGGCGCGACATCGCACATCCTTTCAACCTTTGCGCGCAAGCCCGTCTTCGGTTATCGCGCGATGGTCTTTGCAATGTTTGCCATCGGCCTCCTCGGATTTTTCGTGTGGGGCCACCACATGTTTTTAAGCGGTATGAGCCCGTACACGGGGATGGCATTTTCGGTGCTGACGCTTTCGATCGGAGTGCCTTCAGCCATCAAGACTTTTAATTGGCTCGGCACTTTGTGGGGAGCAAGGATTCGCTTTACAACGCCGATGCTCTTTGCCGTCGGTTTTGTCTCTCTCTTTGTCGCGGGCGGTATTACGGGTCTTGTCTTGGGTCAATCGTCGCTCGATCTTTCGATGCACGACACATACTTCGTGCCCGGCCACTTTCATCTGGTGATGGGCGTGGCCGCAATCTTCGGGATGTTTGCGGGTACATACTTCTGGTTTCCAAAGATGTTCGGACGGATGATGAGCGAGCGACTGGGCAAGATTCATTTCTGGCCGACGATCATCGGCGTATATGCCATCTTTATTCCGTTCCACTCGCAGGGCATCGCGGGGATGCCCCGTCGATATTCGTCTTTTAACGAATATCAATTTCTCGACCGCGTCGAGCCGCTTTTACTCTTTTCGACAATCGCGGTGATCGTGACGGCCATCGCGCAACTGATCTTTATTTTCAACTTCTTCTGGAGCATCTGGCAGGGAGTGAAGGCGACGGATAATCCTTGGGAGGCGACGACGCTCGAATGGGCGACGACGAGTCCGCCGCCGCACGACAACTTTGGAGGAAAGATTCCGACCGTCTATCGCGGTGCTTACGAATTTTCCGTACCCGGCGCGGAGCGCGATTACATCATGCAGAATGAGCCTGATGTGGGAGAAGAAGAGATGGCTGCAAAGCGTCAAGGGGGTGGCGATGGTCACAACGGTCACGGGCACTAGACCCGATTCGGTCAGAACAAAAAAGGGCGTTGGTTTCGGCCCAGTGCCGCCGACGGGCAATGGCTCGCGCAAAAACGGTGGCGGCGGCGGAGGCTCACGCGGCGGAGATAGTGGCGGAGAGGACGCGCGTTCGGTTTGGCCTGAGCGTTATCGTCTGGGCGTGTTTGTCGGGATCGCATCGATTCTGATGATGTTTACCGCGCTGGCCAGCGCATTTGTTGTGCGCTCGGGTCTTCCGACATCGACCGACTGGCGACCCGTCGAGATGCCCGCCGCGCTTCTTGTCAGCACTGCTCTTATCATCCTGAGCAGCGTCTCGATGACGCTGGCGCAAAAGTCGGCGGGTCATGCACAAAGGCACAAGAGTTGGCTGACGGTGACGCTTATGCTCGGAATCGGTTTTCTTGCGGCGCAGTTTTGGGCCTGGAGACAGTTGGTCGGGCAGGGCGTTTATCTTTCATCGAATCCGCACAGCTCTTTTCTTTATGTCTTGACGGGTCTTCACGGTTTGCATCTTTTGGGCGGCATTTTTGCGCTTAGTCTCTTGCGAATTCGTGCTTCGCTAAGAGCAGATGTAAAGATTGGTGACAAAAAGGGGCGCGCGCTCGCGGACGCAGTTGGGATTTACTGGCACTTCATGGATGGGTTGTGGGTCTTTTTGTTCGTACTCCTTTTCTACTGGAGGTGAGGGCTTGAGCACAGAGGCGCATGTTCACACGGGACAGGTGATTGAAGCTGATTGGGGCGGCGGCTCGCTCCCTTATCGCGTCGGACACAAAAAGCTCGGCATGTGGCTTTTTATTGTCTCAGACGCGATGACTTTCTCCGCCTTGCTGATCGGCTATTCCTACGTGCGCGCGTCGAGCGAACAGTGGCCCACGCCTTACAAGTTCTATCCGAGCATCGTCTTCTCAACGGTGATGACTCTGTGTCTGCTCACATCGAGTTACACGATGGTCAAGGCCGTGCAAGCTTCCGCCGGGAATAATCTGCGCTCGGCGCGTCGTTGGCTTTTCGGAACGATTCTGGGCGGCACGGCCTTCCTTGTGCTTCACATTATCGAATGGTTACACGTCATCGAAGAGGGATTGCGCCCCTTTTCGCTTCCCGATGAATGGGCGCACAGGTGGCCGAACGCGCCCGCGCTTTTCGGCGCGTCGTTCTTCTCGATAACGGGCCTCCATATGTTCCACGTCTTGACGGGCGTTCTTTATCTCGCCTGGATCATGCTGCGCATACGGCACACGCGTCATGAAGACGTTGAGATCAGCGGACTCTACTGGCACTTTGTCGATCTCGTCTGGATGTTTGTCTTCCCGCTCATCTATTTGATGTCGGTTGATCCGGGTGGTACGCATTAAACGTTCGATTTGTCAGAGGCGTTTGGTTGCTAATCAAATGCAAGGAGGCCTGTAAGTTAAATGAGTCGCGCTTTGAGTACAATAAAAGGTCTATTGCAAAAGCAGGATGTTTTTCTGATGGCGCTTTGTGCGCTGCTGGCTGCCGCGTTTCTCGTGCTTGCCGGTTCATATGTCTCAAGCACGGGAACGCTTCTGACAATCGACAGCCTGTTTCTGGCGACCGTCTGTTTGGTAATGGCTTTGATCTTTATCAGCATTCCGGCAATGTATCTGCGCGAGCGCGGTCTTTTAAAGAATCCCTTCACGCTTGAAGAGGGCATTCCACGTGCGCGCGTCGCCGAGCATGTTCACTTTGAAGGGAGTACAAAGCTATTTCTTTCTGTCCTGGGCGGACTTCTTGGACTTACGTTGATTGAAGTCTATCTCGGTTACATTCATTTGCGGCTCGACCTCATGCTCATCATCGTGATGGGCCTTTCGATAATCAAAGCTGCACTCATCATGGCATATTTCATGCACCTCAGGTTCGAGCGGATGAGTCTTGTGCTGACGCTCGTGCCAATCCTCATCGTATGTATCTGTTTGCTCTTCGTCTTTTTCCCCGACAGTTTCCGCTCGCATGATCTCAGAGCGATTAAGGTTGCAGATGCTCCGATCAGTAAGGAGTCGGAGTGAAATGCGTTCAGAGATGAAGAGCATAAAAGTTGAGCAGCTTTTCGCATTACTTTTATGCGCTGCACTCACAATTTGTCTCACGCCTCAGACGGTAGAAGCACAGTGCGCGATGTGCAAGACGGCGGTGCAGGCAGGGGGTGAGCGAACGGCGGCGACGATTAGAACGGCTATGCTTGTCCTGCTCATCCCAAGCGTGACGCTTTTCTGCTCGATCTTTGTGGTCGTCCTGAGATACGCGCGAAAGCAGGACGTTGAAGAGGGCGAAGAGGGCACGGATGGCTGACACAGAAGAACTCGCCAAGCTCGATATCAGCCGCAATACGATTCGCGGGCGCGCGTGCCCGCGTTGCGGTGGCAAAATTATCCCGTCAAATCGCGCCGTCTATCAGGCGACGGTGGGGGCGGGCGATGCTTTCCCTGCGTGGCAATGTGAACGTTGTGGGTATGAAGAACTGAGCGAGAAGAAAACTCCGGCGAAGCCTGCACACGCGGCAAAAAAAGCAGAGGTTAAAAGAGAAGAATGAACGAAGCGGAAAATCTAAAAATCGTACAAAGGCTTTTTGAGGCTTTCGGGCGCGGTGATGTGCAAGCATTTCTCGATTGCCTTTCCGAAAAGGTCGAGTGGAGCATCACGGGCGTTGAAGGCGTTGTGCCATATTCGGGGATGAGACGCGGTCATGAAGGCGTGTCGGAATTTATTCAGCAGTTAGGCGGTTCAGTTGAATTCGAGCAGTTTGAGCCGCGACAATTTCTTGCTGAAGGTGACACCGTAGCCGTCATCGGATTTGAGCGAGGACGCGTGCGCGCGACGGGAAAGACTTTTGACAACCCCTGGGTGCTGGTCTTTACGCTCGCGGATGGGAAAATTACTCGTTTCGTTTCCTACGAAGATACGCATGCAGTTGCCGAGGCGTTTTCGGGTTAGCAAATCCAGACAATTCATGGTTGAGCATCATGGACGAAAGCAAAAACTTACGCGCAAAAGTTTTGGGTTTGTTCAGCGTCTGGGGACGTGAGACGCTCGACCTGCATGAGCTTTTCGAGGCGGGCGACAGCAACGACCCGGAACTGCGCCGCGAAGTCTTTGACACTATCGAACGACTCGTCGAAGAAGGCTTACTTGAAGAGCGTGGTAACGACTTTTACGCGCTCACAAAAGAAGGGCAGCGCTTGGCCGACGCGCACGATCAAGCGGCGCAGAAACAGAAGGGAACCAGCAATACCATCTAATGAATTCTTCCTCTCTTCCGCATCTCAATGCGATTCTCAACGGCACAAGCGGACTTCTCATCATCGCTGGATTCTATTTCATCCGACGCGGCAAAATCTCTGCACACAGGGCTTGCATGGTTGGAGCCGTGTGCGTCTCCGCATTTTTTCTCATCTCCTACCTCTTCTATCATTACAATCATGGTTCGACGCGTTTTACCGGGCAGGGCGGCATACGCATCTTCTACCTGACAATCCTGCTGACTCACACAGTGCTCGCCGCATTGATAGTTCCTCTTGTTGCCGTAACTTTGCTGCGTGCGATACGCGGCGATTTCAAACGACATCGAAAAATAGCGAGGTGGACTTTTCCTCTCTGGTTGTATGTTTCGATTACTGGCGTGATCGTTTATCTCATGCTTTATCAGATTTTTCCTGCCACCTGAAAAATTGTTCCTTTAACCGGGAAAGCGAAGATGAAAACGGGCGAAGAGAACGGTCAGGCACATGCGGCGCGAGACAAACAACGCATACGCAGAAAGACTCCTTGGCCGCTTATCGTCGTCGCCGCACTTTTTGTAATCGTGCCATTTCTGACCTGGTATGGAACCTGGTTCGGGCGTGAGCTGAGTGATGAAAAGATAGATCAGTATTTTAGTGAAAGAGACAATCCAAGACGTATTCAGCATGCGCTCTCACAAATTGGCGAACGCATTGAAGAGCGAAAGGGCGGTACGGAGCGTTGGTATCCGCAAGTCATAGATGCAAGTCGGAACGAAATCCCCGACGTGCGTATGACGGCTGCGTGGGTGATGGGGCTTGAACACGGACGCGAGGATTTTCATCAGGCTTTGCTGGGTCTCATCGAGGATTCAGAGCCGATTGTGCGACGCAACGCCGCGCTCGCGCTCGTCCGTTTCGGCGATGAGCGCTGTCGCCGCGAACTGCTCTTGATGCTGCGGCCTTTTCCCGTCACGTCTTCTTCGGATGGTCGAGCACTTGCTGTTCTAAGCGAGGGAACACACGTCAAGCGCGGAATGATGCTGACGCGTATCAGAATCGAAGAAGAGAGAAGCGAGGAAGTTCGCGCACCGCTTCCCGGTAAAATTATCAAGACATCGATCAAAGAAGGCGACGAAGTAAGAAAAGGCGCACAGTTGTTTCTGCTTGCGCCAGATTCAGAGCATGTCCGCGATGCGCTGGTCGGTCTTTACTATTTCGGAAAGGCGGAAGATTTGCCGGAGATAGAGCGTTTTGCAGAAGGCGTTGAGGGTATGCCGGATAAACTAAAATCTCACGCACGAGAAACAGCCGAGGCCGTGCGCCGTCGCATGACGAAGACTCAGTAAAGAATTGTCGCTTTAACTTGCCGGTGCAGCAGGCGGTGCATCAGGCAAATCTATTCCGTGCGCGGACTCCCAATCATCGGTCGGAATCATCTCGATTGCGTCCTAGGGGCAACCGTCTAGAAAAGCTCCGTCGGGGCCTTTGCTGGTGCACTTCTGGC